>CBFDDG010000578.1:0-3059 GCA_965603505.1 uncultured Phycisphaerae bacterium
TCTGGTCCGCGTATTTGTGCTCGATCCCGTGACGGGTCAGGATTTGCGAGACGGTGTCCGAGGGGACGGCCCCCTGGCCGAGCCAGTACTCGACGCGGTCGCGCTTCAGGACGATCTGCTTGGTGGCGTCCTTCTCGAGCGGATCGTAGTGACCGAGCCTTTCGAGGACGGTGCCATCTCGCGGCGTGCGGGCGTCGACCGCGTTGATCCGAAAGAACGGACGATGTCGCCGACCCAGGCGGGCAAGTCTGAGTTTTACTGCCATGCTGTTCCTTTCTTCAACCACTCTATCATGAAGATTCGCCGTCCGCCGGATGCGGATCACGAAACACGTTTACAAGCCAGAGCGTAACCGTTCATAAAGATCGCAAAGTTCGCCGGATCGATCTGAGCATCTACGGCAATCCTCTCGATCTGTTCGTCCGAAAGCCGATCCGCGTCTTGCCTTTCCCTCGGTGTCATGATGGCAACCGCCCGACGGAGCTGCGCCAACTCGTCGCTCGTCGGGGCCACCAGCATGGCCAACTCGCTGGTCCCTCGCACGTCCTTGAACCGGCCGCGGACCGCATTACCATACTGATTATCGCAGAATCGAGCAACCTCTTCGAGGTACTCATCGACAGATATTTTCACTTTTTCGCTCAAATGTGGTCCTTCCCGCTCACGAAAGAAGCTCCGACGGCCCACACCTCGGGGCCAAGTCAAGGGCTATCTCCAAGCCATCCGCTTCCAGTTTGCACTCCATCATTGCCTCTTTTTGATCTTCCCGCGGCGTTTGATCACGCGTTTTCGCTTGGAGCGCTGCTTGATCTTGCGGCCGTGGGTCATGGCGGAGTTCATCGCGTCCATATTGAAGCCGCCGGAGAACAGGGACTTGAGCCCGCCTAAGCCGCCGCCGCTGATGGCCTTCATCATATCGCGGCTGCGTTTGAAGGTCTTGACCAGGCCGGAAACGTCGTTCGGCTGCACGCCGCAGCCCGCCGCGATGCGTCGCCGCCGGGAGCCGTCGATCAGGTCCGGGTCGCGCCGTTCCTGCCGCGTCATCGAGTAGACGATGGCCTCCATCTGCTGGAGCTCCTGGCCGTCCAGGTCGAGGTCCTTGAGCTGCCCGCCGACGCCGGGCAGGAGCTTGAGGATATCCTTCATGCCGCCCATCTTCTTGACGGCCTGCATCTGCTTGAGGAAGTCGTCGAAGCCAAAGCTGCCCTTGGCCATCTTCCTCTGCATTTTCTCGGCTTCCTCTTGGTCGAACTGCTCCTGGGCCTTCTCCACGAGGCTGACCACGTCGCCCATGCCGAGGATGCGGGAGGCCATGCGGTCGGGGTGGAACTCCTCCATCTTGTCGAGTTTCTCGCCGACGCCGATGAACTTGATGGGCTTTCCGGTGACGGCCTTGACGCTCAGGGCGGCACCGCCGCGGGCGTCGCCGTCGAGCTTGGTGAGGATGACGCCGTCCAGCTCGAGCCGCTCGTTGAACTCCTTGGCGGAGTTGACGGCGTCCTGGCCGGTCATGGCGTCGCAGACCAGGTAGATCTGGTGCGGCGTGACGGCCTTGGCGACGTGGGCCACCTCGCCCATCATTTCTTCGTCGATGTGCAGCCGGCCGGCGGTGTCGATCACGACCACGTCCCGGCCGTTCTCTTTGGCGTGCTTGACCCCGTCCTTCGCGACCCTCACGGCATCCTTGGTGCTCTCGTCGGTGTAGACGGGGATATTCGTCTGCTCGCCAAGGATCCGGAGCTGCTCAATGGCGGCGGGCCGCTGCAGGTCGTCCGCGACCAGCAAGGGGTTGCGGCCCTTCGACACGAGGTACTTGCCCAGCTTGGCCGCCGTGGTCGTCTTGCCGCAGCCTTGCAAGCCGGCTAACAGGATTACCGTTGGGCCGGGCGAAACGAAGTAAATCCGTGTATCCACCGGGCCCATCAGCTTGACCAGCTCGTCGCTGACGATCTTGATCATCATCTGGCCCGGATGGAGGCTCTTGATCACCTCGGCCCCGAGCGCCGTATCCCGCACGTCCTTGCAGAACTGCTTGACGACGGTGTAGTTGACGTCGGCCTCCAGCAGCGCCTTGCGCACGTCCCGCATGGCGTCGGAGATATTGGCCTCCGTGATCCGCCCCCGCCCCGAAAGCGACCGGAACACCGAATTGAACTTTTCCGTCAAAGACTCAAACACAAGAATTCTCTCAGTTTCTTATGCAAATCGGGTGAATCCGCGCGTACCGTACGACGGCACACCCATGGAGGCTCTATTGTAGCCTCACCCAAAGGTTTTGCAAGACCCAACCGCGCAGAACGGGCTCGACGGCTGCGACATCACGCCGGCAATCCCAGTCCGCTGCGAGCAGCAATCAGCACGTCGGCCGGCCATGAGCACGTGCGATGGGCGTCGCGCAAGGATTGATGGTCGACGGATACCTGGGGAGAACTACGAAAAGAGGCTGCCGCGCGACGGCGGCAGCCTTTTGTATGGACGATATGCACTCAACCTTACAGGGTCCGGCGTCGGCGCAGCCAGCCAACCAGGCCCGCGCCCAATGAACCAAGCACAATCGCTCCTGGAGCCGGGATCATCCCGCCGGGCTCGAACTGAATGTTATCCACAATCTCGATCAGGCCAGAACCCGTCACATCGTAGAAGAACGTGGCACGGTCAAAGGTCAAACCCGACATTGAGATCGACTGATTCATAATGTCGTCCCGGTTCATCACAACACTGGTTTGCCCCACCTGGCCGCCACCGAGAAATGCGGTCAAGATCGCCAGGTCGCCAGGTGACGAATACCCGGGGTCGTCATTGCCGAACTCGAGGGACAGAAAGCTCACGGGCACGGCAAAATCCATAATCAGGTAGCTGGGGTCGTCAGAATTGACCGCCAACCCCTGCCCATGACTCTGCTGCTGGTAATCATAGACGCTCAGATTAGCTCCCATCGAGTCGCTGAAGCTGACCAGAGCCGAATCCGCACTCATCCAGCTATTCGGCTTTGCGCCGACTGTGTCACTCTCGAAATCAATCACCACGGCAGCCTGAGCTACCCCAGCGAGGGCGGCACA
>CBFDDG010000579.1:0-3050 GCA_965603505.1 uncultured Phycisphaerae bacterium
GCCCCGGGGCTCTTCCCTCGACCGGGCCGAGATGGTAGCCTACCGCCTCGTCCGCTGACTCGATCGGCGGCGCGCGATCGAGCGATCAGCGTTCTTATTCTCTGTCGCGAGGGAAGATCTATGCCTGAACCGCAGCAGTTCACCAAGTTCCCCGAGAATGCGTATCGCGAACTCAAGCCGGGCGAAGAGTACGTCCCGATGGTGCCGCCGACCGCGACCGTGCCGGAAATGACGACGCGCGCGATCGTCTTCGGCCTGATCATGAACGTGATCTTCTCGGTCGCGGCGACCTTCCTGGCACTCAAGGCCGGGCAGGGGATCGAGACGGCCATCCCGATCTCGATCCTGGCGGTGGGTCTGTCGGGCTTTCTGCTGAAGGCGGGCGGACGGGCCAGCTCGATCCTCGAGAACGTCTACGCCCTGGCGATCAGCACAACGTCGGGCTACGTCGCGGGCGGCATGTGCTTCACCATGCCGGCGATTTACATCCTCGCGCTCAACACGAATCTGGAGATGAGCAATCTCTCGCTGTTCCTCCAGATTGCCCTGGTGCCGTTCTTCGGGGCGATCCTGGGCGTAATCTTCCTGATCCCGTTCCGGCGCTACTTCGTCAAAGAGATGCACGGCAAGCTGCCCTTCCCCGAGGCCACCGCCACAAACGAGATCCTGGTGACGGGAGCGTCCGGCAGCACCCACCAGGCCTGGATCCTGATCTACTCGTTCATCCTCTCTGCGATCTACACGTTCGTGGCCACCGGGCTGAAGCTGTTCAGTGACACGTTCACCACCGGAATGGCCAAGCTGGAGGCGGTTGGGAAGGAATCAGTCGAGACGCTGGCCTTCGGCGCTTCCGGGTTGTTCGCGACGCTCACGACCAAGGTCAAAGCTGTCTTCTCGATGGGCGCTGGGGCTTACTTTCTCGGCCTCGGGTACATCATCGGTCCGCGCTTCGCATCGATTATCTGCGCAGGCTCATTCCTCTCGTGCTTTGCGATCGTTCCGCTGCTGGCGCACCTCGACCTGACGGATCTGCAGAAGCTTAACTCGGCGTGTGTCGCGCACAAGGGACCGCTGGAGACCGAGCCGCGCTTCGCCCTGCCGATCGCGATGGCGACGCAACTCGACCAGTTCGGCCTGCCGGCTGAGGAACTGGAGCTCCCCGCGCAGGCCGGCGAATACCGCGCCGAGCTGCGCGCCGCCTTTGCAGCCCAGGACACAGAGCTGGAAGAGGAGGTCACGTTTTCCACGACGCAACTCGCTCAGGAGTGGCAGATCAAAAGCGGCGAGCAGGTATATGTGCTGAAGAAGACGGACACCGCGATCGCAGTGCACGAGGGCACACGGAAGGAACCGGCGTTCACTATCCCGCTGGAATTCGCCAGCAAGCTGGATGAGCTCGATCCAAAGGGCAAGATCCGGCACGACCTGGCGGGCCGGTTTGCCGAGAGCGGCCACCCGTTCCGCAAAGAGGCGATCTCGGTGACCGTCGCCAAGCCGAGCAGCGAGTGGGTGATCAAGGACAAAGACACCCGTACGTACGTGCTGCGCGCCGCCCCGGCAACCGAGGAGATCAGCGTCTACGCCCGCCAAGCCAGCGCCACCGAGATCTTCTCGAACATCCCAAAGCATATCGGGATCGGCGCCATCTTCACGGCCGGAATCCTGTCGATCCTGAAAATGGCCAGCGTGATTGTGACGGCCCTGCGCAAGGCTCTCGGGAGTCTGGCGCGAAAGCGTGGTGCGCTGGTTGCTTACGACCGAACGGACGAGGACATCAGCTATTCCTCGATGGCCATCCTCGGCATCCTGACGGTCATAGCCATGACCTTGTTCTTCTACTTCGTGGTTCTTTCCGGCATGGAACACGCCGGCTTCCTGACGCTCGTTTCAGTGATCCTCGTTCTGGTGATCGCGTTCCTGTTCACCACGGTGTCCGCCTGGTGCATCGCCATGATCTCCATCACGCCGATCTCCGGCATGACGGTTACCACCATCATCGTCACGGCGGTGGTTCTGGCGGCGGCGGGCCTGCCCAAGGGTGACCACGGGATGCTGGCCACGCTGCTGGTGGGCGGCGTGGTGTGCACCGCGCTGGGGATGGCCGGCGGGCTGATCACGAACTTCAAGCTCGGCTACTGGCTCGGCGCCAGCCCCCGGAAGATCGCGTGGAGCGCCATCGTGGGCTCAGTCGTCTCGTGCATATTCGTGGGCGGAACGATCATGGTGCTGGCCTATCAGCCCGGATATACCGGCGAAGGGGCCTTGCCGGCACCGCAAGCCAATATGATGGCCGGGGCCTTGAAGAGCTTCCTGGGCACCGGAGAAGTCCCGTGGCTCTTGTATGGCGTCGGCGTGGTGGTGGCGCTGCTAGTTGAGCTGATCGGCATTCCTGCGATCGCGTTCGGGCTCGGCATGTACCTGCCCATGTATATCAACACGCCTATTCTCATGGGAGCGTTCCTTTCGCTGCTGGTGAAGAAGAGTTCCAGGAACGAGAAGCTCTCCAAGGCGCGCGTCAATAAGGGCATTCTGATCGCCTCCGGCTTGATCGCCGGTGGGGCGATCATGGAGGTCCTGGTCAATTTCACCACCTCGCTTGACCAGCTCTTACTGGGCGTCAAGACCATGGTGGGTACCAGCGAAGAGCTGGTCGGCAAGATCATGCCCTTCCTCGACTGCAGCGGGCGAATGATCGACGCCGGCGTGAATCCGCAGTCGCTGGCCCGCGTCGAGAACTGGCTGGGGCTGCTGCTGTTCCTGGGGCTGTGCGTCTTCGTCTACCTCGATTGCCGGCGCGCGAAGCCGGAGCTTGGCGTAGGCGAGCTCCAATAAGAGCCTCGGACACCACCGCGTGACTCGGGCATCTTGCTCGTGGCTCACGGGCGGGACGCCCGTGCCACAAGCTGTGTCAGGCGCTCTGAAAAGGGTTGCCTGCCCCTGATCGAGCGCAGGTGGATCCGCCGAGTCGGCCTCCTCGGGCAGCCGTGGGCGGGCCGTGCGCCGTATAGCCGCCGCTGGCAGGGCCCGCCACGAATCCGGAACACAACGCG
>CBFDDG010000580.1:0-3043 GCA_965603505.1 uncultured Phycisphaerae bacterium
GTATTTTCCCTAATTGACGGCGGCGCTCGGCGCGCCTATTGTTGCATGTGCCAGGGGAAGGAGCCACGGCGTTGTCACTCGGAACGGATTCGCATGAAGGTGGAGCGCAAGGTGCGCTGTCTCCAGGTGGACGGGACTCGGGAAGCAACGTGCTGTGGGTGCACAGCCAGATGGAGTGACCGGGGTACCGGCGATGTTTATGACCGGGGCCGAGGGCTTGTGTCCCTATCATTTTCGCCAGCATCATCCTGTGACAGCCTGCGTTCTGCGAGCGTGACCCGTTGCCTGAGGCAGGGGCGCTCCACATGGTGACGTGTGTATTGGAGGGGACGACGTGCTTGGAGAGTAGAAGATGGCCGTTCGTGCGGGGCGCTTTCGGCGACCCCAGGACTGTTCGCAGGCACAGCTTTTTTGCCGAGTGAGGGTATGGGCCTGCAACTCCTCGCAACGGAATAGGGTGAAGGCACAGCGGCCATACCAAGGATGGTTCTCCAATCGGGCACGCACCCTCTCTCCAGGGCTGTGAGCTTAGGCTCGCAGCCCGCTTTTATACGGCCGATGTCACGGTCACTCTTGTTCTTTCTTTTTGCCGCCGAGCAGGCCGCCGAGGCCGTCCAGAAGTTCCCCTCCAGGTTTTTTCAGCACTTCCTTCACTTCCTCCGGGACCTCGTCGCCGAGTTGTTCCTCGATCTGCTTGTCGATCTCGTTGGCCAGACGGTCCTTGCCGGCTTTGACCAGGGCCTCTTTGAATGTCTTCGTCAGGCCCTCGGTGTCGAAGACGAGTCGCGGGTCGGTCGTGGGGCCGACGACCCGGATTGTGGTGGCCAGCTCGGTGAGGGCCTGCATCACCTCGGAGGTCTCACTGGCGCCCATTCCAAACACGCCGTCACCCGTCCCCTGGGCCTGGAGCTCCTTAATACTCAGGTTGATGCTCAGATCGATCTGGTCTTTCGTCATCAGGCCGGTGAATGTCCCGCCGGCCAATCCGGACTGGAATGCAAGGCCGGCGTCCTCGGAAAAACTGGACTTCATCGAACTTAAATCAAAGCCTTCGAATGTCCCGGTGACCTCCGGCGTGTCACCGGGCTTGGAGTAGTCCATGACCACCTTCAGCAGAGCGAGCGTTTCGTTGGACTTCATCTGGAACGTCACCGGCTCATTGAGCACCTCGGGAGCATCGCTGAGATTCGTCATCTCGATCCTGCTGTTCCCGAAAAGCTCAGACGGGATCTCGATCTTGTCGGCCAGGAGCAGCTTGGCGAGCATCTTCGGCGCCGGCGGGGTCTGCGATTTGATCTTCAGGTAATCCGAATACTTCTCCGGCTTCTTCTGTGTCTCGACGGCCGGCTCGTTGCTGTCCGGCAGCCACTTCCGCAGCTTCTCCAACTGCTCCTTGAGCTTCTTGGCGTCCTTGACGTACTTCTCGAGCTTGGCAAGGTCCTCGCCACCAGTCTTGGCGTCGTTGGCGTCGGATGGCTCTTCCTCCGCGGGCACTTCCAGGACCTCGCCCGGCGTCTGGCGTGTCTGATCGAACGTTACCGCCGTGAGCTCCGCTTTCTCGACGACGAGTCTGCCCAGCAGCAACTGGTACATGCCGGCATCGGCTTCCATTTTCTCAATGGCCAATTGGTTCTGCTGCGGGTTTTCCGGGTCGGTCATCTGGAGCCCACCGGCCTGGACGCTGCCGCCGAAGAACGAGATGCCCAGGTCTTCGAGGTTCACCTCGGCCTTGTTCGCCTCCGTCAGTGCTTGGATGGCGTAGCCCTTGATCGCCGTACCCTGTAGGAAGTGACCGGCCAGAAGGAAGGCCGCGACCAGCAACACGGCCAGAGCGAGCCCGGCCTTGCGGATGTATCTGGCCTTGGCGAACATGGCCTTGACGTCTTTGGCGCGCTTTCCGACGAGGAGCCGGTCGAGCAGACGCACCCAGAACTTGGAGTAATAGGTGCGAAACTTCTCGGATTTCTCGTCGAGCTTGACCATCATCCGCCGGAAGTTAGTGACCATGATGGCCAGCACCAATCCGCAGATTGCGCCGACGACCGGGCCGAGGATCATGCCCCCGACCAGGGCGTACCTGCGGAAGTCGGTGATGCCCACGATCGGGACCGACGACAGGGCCGACAGCAGCCCCGCGAGATTCGCATGGACCCAGACACCGACGTGGTACAGCACGGGGGCCGCCGCGAAGCTCAGGGCCTTGCCGAGGCCCAATGAGAGGATAAACAGGCCGACGTGGACGTTCAAGATCAGCACGATCACGACCAGCACCGTGTGCAGGCCGGACCAGCCGGGCATCATGCCCGTCCAGAAGCCCAGCAGCACCGACAGGAAGATCAGCGGCGGGGCCACGCTGCCCCGAAGCACGGCCAACAGTTTCTTCACGAATCTTGGGAGAAGCATAAGCGTACTCCTGCATCTGGTGCGACATTGCGTTCCGACCCATTTCTCAGTCGTGAAATATACGCAGATTCACCGCCCGCGTGCAACAGGAATCCGCCGCCCGGCCTCGGCCGGGGCCAGGATCAACGCGCGCAGAGACGCGGCGACGCAGAGAACTGAAGGACCATGAAGTCTTCCAAAATTCAGCGACTCTGCGTCTCCGCGCGAGACATAATTCGTTCTCTTGCAAACACTTATGAGAAACCACGAACGCCTCGAAGAGCACAGCGCGGCCTTCGGCCGCAACCAAAACGCGTTTTTTCGCTTTCGGGGCTACCAGCAGGATGGTATGCCAGACCCCTCGCAACACGCCTGCTCTAAGCAATCATCCGGATCCCTCCCTGAGCCTGCTGGCAGCCTGCTATGCGCTAAACGCAATCTCAGCATGAGGAATTTGCGCAAGAAAGCAAGATTTGAACAAGTAGTAGTACGAAGGCAATAGAGCCATAGATGAACGGGGATGTGCACAATCCGGCCCCGGACTGGCTGCTGACCACTGCCAACCACCCGTCAACCGCGAAGGCCGCCAAGGAACGCAGAGGAAATAGTCAATAATGACTCATCCATAATCAATTCAGAGGGCCTCCCGCCTGCTCTCCGG
>CBFDDG010000581.1:0-3039 GCA_965603505.1 uncultured Phycisphaerae bacterium
GAGCCGCCGAAGTATCCGGCCGACATGGAACGAAAGAGCGAAGAGTGGCGCGAGATGTGGTGGGGGAATCGCACGTACACCATCAGAGCATTGAACGGCGCTGCGACGCTGGCCTTCACACATCTACTCGGCGGGCCGGACAAGTACGGCCAAGAGGCCAAGCGCATCCTGCTGGAGTGCGCGAAGTGGGACCCCAAAGGCAGCACGGGCTATCGGTACAACGACGAGGCGGGCATGCCGTACAACTACTACTTCGCGAGAACCTACACGTTCGTCAACGACCTGCTCAGCGAGCAGGAGAAGGACATCTGCCGCAAGGTGATGAAAGTTCGCGGCGATGAGATGTATCGCCACCTGTGCCCCCGGCATCTGTGGCAACCCTACTCCAGCCACTCCAACCGCGCGTGGCATTTTCTCGGTGAGGTCGGCATCGCCTTCCTGGGCGAGATCGAAGACGCGGAGGACTGGGTCTCGTTCGCCACGAACGTGTTCTTCAACGTCTATCCGGTCTGGAGCGACGACGACGGCGGCTGGCACGAGGGCTCGTCCTATTGGAGCAGCTACCTCAGCCGCTTCACGTGGTGGGCCGACGTCATGCGCGAGGCGATGGGCATCGACGCCTATAAGAAGCCGTTCTTCTCGAAGGTCGGCTACTACGCGATGTACCTGCTGCCGCCGGGCAAGGAAGGCGGCGGCTTCGGCGACCTCGTGGCCCGCAGGACCGCCCGGCGCAATGTGCCGCTGATGAGCATCGTAGCCGCCCAGGCCCAGAACCCGCACTGGCAATGGTACGTCGAGCAGCTCGGCGGCCCGGACCCGACCGGCGGCTATATCGGCTTCATCCGCGGCCAACTGCCCAAGGTGAAACCCAAGGCCCCCGACGACCTACCGTCCTCGCGCCTGTTCGCGGGCACGGGCCAAGCCTACCTCAATACGAATCTCACCGACGCAACGCAGAGCGTTCAGGTCGCGTTCAAGTCGAGCCCGTTCGGCACGCAATCGCACGGCTACGAGTCGAACAACTCGTTCCTGCTCTGGGCCTACGGCAAGCGTCTGCTGATCCGCTCCGGCTACCGCGACATCTACGGCAGCGCGCACCACAGGGATTGGATGTGGAGCACCCGCTCGACGAACTGCATCACCATCAATGGCCAGGGCCAGAAGAAACACACCGTCGGCGCCCAGGGCAGAATCACCGTCTTCGAAACCACGCCCGCGATCGACGTTGTTGTGGGCGATGCGAGCGAGTCCTACGGGAAGCCGGTCGAGCTATTCAAACGGGCGATCATCTTCGTCAAACCTGATATCATCATCGTCTACGATCACCTGAAAACGTCCGAGCCCTCCACCTTCGAATACTGGCTCCACGCCCTCAACGAATTCGACATCGGCAAAGACCGTGTCGGTGTCAGAAACGGGGACGTAGACTGCGAGATCAACTTCCATTGCCGAAAGATGCTCACATTCGAGCAGACAAACGAATACGATCCGAACCCGCGTCCGCGGATCAAGCTCCGCGAGTGGCACCTGACGGCTAGGACCACGGACAAGGAAAGGGATATGGAGTTCATCACCCTCTACCGTCCCTACAGGACCGAAGCTGGATTCAGAGGATCCTCAAAGATGCAGACCGTCCCCGGCGGCTACCTCCTCGAAGTCGGACTCCCCGCCAGCAGCCTCACCGCCCTGCTCCCCACCGACGACAACGCCGTCCTCGAAGCGGAAGGCCTGCGCAGCAAAGGCGCCATCAAGCTGAAACTCGACCGCCCCGGCCAAGCCCCCCAAATCCTCGAAGTCCGCGAGCACAATGCACGTTAGCGTGCGGCTATCATTAGACGGGAGGGATTTCCTACGACCCCTCAGAGCGAAAGTACGAGGCGTACGCCTCTTTCAATCTGGTCGATGATGTGTCGTGGCAAGACTCCTGCTCTCTCGATCAGGAAGCCCCTGTCTATCGTCACGATCTGCGATACATTCGCAACCGAATCTTTCGGCAGACCGGACAGATTCCTGGGCAGAAACACGTTGCCAGGGGCTTGGCTCAATCGTGCATTGGAGGTGATCACAACGGCGACAACGGTCGCGATCCGACTTCGGTTGAAATCGTCGGATTGGAGCACCAGCACAGGCCTGCGATAGCCTGGCTCCGACCGAACGGGCTCAGGCAGGCTCGCCCACCAGATTTCTCCCCGCTGTATTACCACTTTTCCTCGCCTATCGAGGCAATCTGAATCGCCACCAGCTCCGGCTCCAGTGCAGATTCCTCTTTTGCGTAGACCTGATCGAGCGTCTTGGTGATGTCTCCGTTCTGATGTGTTGCCACGTAGGCCGCCAAGGCGGCCGTGTAGAACTCACTCAAAGACATATTGAGCTCTTTCGCCAACCGCTCCGCGGCCTGAAATACCGGATTAGGTACGGAAATTTCTGCCTTCATACGCTGTCTCTACCAGTCAACATTTCAGCAATGAACTCTCACACATGTATCATACCACAGTAGCCAGAACCAAGCAACACCTTGCCGGACGCGACAGCAGGCAAAAATGGGATGCATCCATCTTGTTCAGCCGTATTGCCTACAATCTTCTTGAGAAGATCACGGCCTCGACGCACGGGACGACAGCAATCAACGGTGCGCAGGCGAGAAGAAACAGTATCACTGGATGCTGAAGAGGCATGAAGAAGGTAAGTATGCCGACGGCGGCCAGAACCAATGCCCACAGAATGAAGCGTTTGCCGGCGTATGCGTTTATCTGATACCAATTGTCGTCGGACTCAAATGCTTTCTTGATTCGTACACCGTACCACCGGTTCATCTTGACCTTGCGCTGGACGAGAGGAACAGCGAGCATGATGAAAAGTCCTGCGCAGGCAAGATTCGAGAGCCCCAGAAGAAGGTTGGCGTAGCTCATATTGTTGTTTCCCTTTTCGAGGTTGAGTTTAACGGCAGCGATGCCGCTGTCCGCCGCGACGATTGGCCGGACAATATCCTTCCTAATCCAAGTTAATATCGACCTGAGAGGCGGAATCCTTGATTACCGC
>CBFDDG010000582.1:0-3021 GCA_965603505.1 uncultured Phycisphaerae bacterium
ACATCCCCGCAATGTAGACGGTCCCGTCGGTCGCGAGGGCGGGCGAGGCGAAAACTGCCCCGCTCAACCGCACTCCCGGCCCCTTGGTCTCGAAGTGCCACAACTCCGTGCCGTCAGGATTCAGCGCGTAGAGCATCCCATCCGTGGACCCGACGTAGATGCTGCCTTCCGGTGCGACGGCCGGTGAGGAGTATATCGCATCGCCCGTGGCGTAAGACCACCGTGCGGCGCCGCTGGGATCGACCGCGTAGACCTTGCCGTCTTTGGCCCCGACGTACAGACTCCCGTCAGGACCGATACTCGGCGCGCTCAGCAGCGGCGAATTGACATCGAGCATCCACAGGGTCGCCCCGCCGGAATCGAGCGTGTAGAGCTTGCCGTCTTCGCAGGCAATATGCACCCGGCCGTCGGAGCCGACGGTGACGCTGCCGACCACGGCCCCGCCGGTCTCGAACTTCCATTTCACGTCGCCTGCCAGCGGCCCGGCATTCTTGCTCAACCCGGTCCTTTGATAATTGCCCCCCAGCGAGGGCCATCTGGCTTCCGCGGCAATCCCCGGCGGCACCTCATTGACATCGGAGACCGCGGCGGCGATCGGCGGCTGAGCCGGCCCGAAGGCAACCGCCAGCACGAGCATTCCAACGATCGAACAGGTTCTGGCTTTCATGGCATTTCCCTTCACCAAAATGATCCCCGCTTTTCCGCCTTCTTCTTGCTGCTGATGCCTATCTCCGCAAATCCGGCCGCCCCTTACCTCGGCCCCAGAACTGCCACCCAACCATACATGTCCGAAAGATCGATCCGGCGTTACACGAAATCCGGCCGTTCGGGCAAGAAATCCGGCGAAGGCCAACCCATGCAAGGCGGAGAGGTGATTCAGTGGTCGTGATCCCGCTCCTCTCACCGGGGCGTTATCTCCACCGCCCGTCCCGATCCGCGCTTCCCAAACTGGTCCCAAATCAACACTTGCGGGCATCCTCCACCCGCACAACGCATGTCATGCCCGGACAAGCCTTCCCGCTACAACAAGGCCATTAGACCCCACGACTGGTCCAAATCCAAGTGGAGATCACATAGCGCGGCCGCAGAGCGTGCGGCCGTGATACGGTGGCGGATTCAGGTCTAGTCTCGCATCTCACAAGTTCCGCGACTATCCGGGGTAGAGATTGCTTCGTCGCTGTGCTCCTCGCAATGACATGAACAGGCCATTGCATGTCATTGCGAGCGAAGCGAAGCAATCTATAGTCGCACGATTTCTGAAATGCGGTGCTAGTCTCGCCAGCCCTGTCATTTCGACCGAAGGCCGGAGTGGAGAAATCTGCCCGCGGATGAGCGACACGCAATATTCGTAGCGAGATGTCTCGACTGCGCTCCGCTGCGCTCGACATGACAGAGTGCGATCCCTTAGGACCTTTTCCAAATCGTTCAGGCCTTGCCACCGTATTCCGGCCGCACCCGCCGCAGATCGGAGGAGTGACGCCTCACGTCATCCGCCGGAGCGTTTGACGGCGTAGCCGCGTCTTGTCAGCTCCTCCAGAAGCCAATCGCGCCGGTCGCCCTGAATCTCGATGGCACCCCCCTTGACGGTCCCGCCGGCCCCGCATTTGCGCTTGAGCTCTCTGGCCAGTCTTTGCAGCCCCTTCTGATCCAGTGGAACGCCGGTGATCACGGTGACGCCTTTGCCCTTGCGTCCCTTCGTCTCCCGCGCGACTCTCACGATCCCGTCGCCCTGCGAAATCGCCTGCTCCTCATGGCAGACACACTCGCCGACCGGCCTGCCGCAGCCCGGGCACATCCGCCCGTACTCCGTCGAATAGACTACGCCGCCCGGCATGGTCACCTACCCTTCGGCTTCGGCTGCTGCCCGATGAACTTCACATCGGGCAATCCCTTGAAGTCAGCATCCTGCGTCCAGACCGTCGCGCTATAGGCTCGTGCCGTGGCGAGAATCAAGCTGTCGGCCATCGGCAGCTTCAGCTCTGCACTCAGTTTGGCGGCATCCAGCGCAATCGGTGGGCTTACGTCGACCACAGTCGCCTGCTGCATTAGAGCCGCCGCCTGCAAAGCAGCATCCTCACCCCTTTGCCGAAGCACACGCTTGAAGACCTCATAGATATTGATCGTGGACACCATAAGGTGCTCGGTGTCTTCGACGGTGGGCGCGAAGAAATCCGCATTGCGGCCCTCGGTGAGATACTCGAGCCATCCCGAAGAATCCACAAGATTCATGCGCGGTCCCTCTCGCGCGGGACGTTCGTCTTCATGCCCTTAAGGAATCCGCGCATACTCTTGATATCCCGCAACGGGACGAACTCTATCCGGTCGGAGAATTGCAGGATCTGCAATTTCTGGCCGGGGCGAATACCCAGCCGCTCCCGTACGGCCTTGGGAATCACCACCTGGAACTTGGGCGAAACCGTTACTGCAACCATACACCAAATCCTTGAATCGAATCCACTTTACGTAAAGTATATCGATCTTGATTTCGTATGGCAATCAAAAAATCCCGCGGGGTCGGATCGCGACCGCCAAGCCGCTCGACCAAGCCGGGGCTCTCGACCGGCTAAGGGTTGGTCCACTTGATCTGGAATTCGATTTCCTCTTCGTCGTCCTCGCGCTCGTGCTCGATATTGAACTCGGCGCGAACGGGGACATAGATGCGCTCGCCGGCGATCTGGATTTCAAACTTCTCGCCCTTCTCCAGCGCATCGGCCAGCCGTCGCAGCTTCGCCACGAACTCCGACGTCGAATAGACCTTCTCAATGTCCCGGTCCCGCTTGTCCTTCATTTTGCAGGCTCCACGAAAAGCATGAACAGACACATCGCAGCTCGAGGCTCTGCTCCCGAACCATTCCGAAATGTCAGCCTCTCAACTCTCGAAGTAAACGCCGGCTTCTTCGAGGGCTTCACGCAGGGCTGAGTACTTCAGGTCGCGGGTGCCGAGGTTCCGCGCGGCGCAGAGGGCGGCGGCGGTGCCGGCGCCCTGGCCCTGGCCCATGCAGCAGACGGTATTGCGCGTGG
>CBFDDG010000583.1:0-3019 GCA_965603505.1 uncultured Phycisphaerae bacterium
AGCGGTCGTTGTAGAAGTAGTCCGTCCGGTCCCACTTGCCGTCGCTGGGGTCCAGGACGAGCTTGGTGATCCGCCGGCCCAGGCCATCGTAGCGGTACTCCGCGATCGGCGTGTCGTTGGCGTCCCACTGGCCGGGCGACGTTCCGTCGTCGCGGCAGATGAAGCGCAGGCGGTTCCACGCGTCGTAGCGGGCCGTGAAGCGACCCGCCGTGTAGCCCGGCAGCGGGAGCTGCGGGATCGTCGTCATGTTCCCGGCCGCGTCGTAGGCCACGTTGCTCTCGTCCCCGTCCAGCGACTGGATCTCGTTGGCCTCGTTGTGCTCGCGATGCTGCAGTCTACCATTGCCGAAGCGGTCGGGGGAGTACTTCTTCGAGGTGATCATGCGTCGGCACGAGACGCGCTCGACGATGATGACGTCGAATCGGCCGCTGGAGGACTGGGGCAAGCTGATCGGGGACGTCCCGGCTGCCACGGGCGTCCCGGACCGGTTCCTGCACCGCGCGGAGATCCTCACAATCGAGGGCCGCAGCTACCGGCTGAAGAACCCGGCGGGCGGACAAGAGAAGAAAGAAGAAGAGGTTGTTCAGAGCAAGCGAGAGGGAGGAGGCTCTCGCCGCTCATCGAGGTCCCGACCCAAGAGCGTTGCCTCCGAGCCCCAGACCGGGGGAGAAGGCACTTGCCCGAAGGACGGCGAATGAGCTATAGGAACACGTACACGACTGGCCGGTTTTGAAGTGCCCGCCCCTGGCCGGTTTTGAACTGCCCGGTGACACCATCACCCAGCGCTCATCCCCAGCCTCGGCCCACGCCGGATGAAGGGGGTACTTCTCGTGCCCCGTCATCACCTGACGCATCCGCGCCGCGATAGCCTCCCTGAGCACCTGGTTGCGATTGCCGCCCTCAAGATCAACGAGCTGTCCCAGGGCGAATACCTCGCAGCCTTTCAGCCGCATCGTCACCACCGTCGAACCGGTGTCCACGTCCTGCATGCCAACCTCCTTGCGGCATCGCCGCCGCTGTGTTACGATTTGTATTACAGCATGTCGGCAAGGACAGAGCAAGAGGGATTTGGCGGGGGAAGCGAGAAGGTCCACCGGGGAGCACGCCGTCAACAGGCATGCCGCGCGGCCAATGGACGGTTAGCAGGCTATGGCAGTTTCTTCTTGTTTGTATTGGGCCTCTCGGCCACTTTCCTCAACTTGAAGCCGCATGCACCCGACGATGGTTCAGCCGCCAGAACATTGCCAATGCGATAGCCCTGAAGTGCCTGAAGATACACGTCCAGCATCTTGAGCGTCCCCTCTACGTTGCCGATCTTCTGACCGGAGTCAACCAACTTGGCAAACACATCGTTAACGGTTATCTCCTTGCCTAGGTAGGACAACGCTCCGTAGACATAGAGTCTTCCGCTCTTCAACCCACGGAAGCCACTGAAGCCAGCATCCATCGCCGGAATAACGAATTCGTTGGACTTCGCTTTGGAGTCGCCGTAACTAACGCTCATCGGCAGTTTCTTGGTCGTTGCAGTCATCGGCCGACTCCTATTCCCATGGGCGATAGAAGCCCGGAGCATGGTGCTGGTCGTGCAGAGATCTTAACTGGAGCCGCATGTTGGCCGGGGTGTCAGGCCCGCCAATTGAGACCGGCTTGATGTGATCCACTTCATACCCCGGCGGGACCTTGCCCTTCCGAAGCCATTGCTTCATCCAGGAGGGGGTACGGTAATCGTCCACAAGTGACCTGAGATACTGCCCACGAACTGCCTGGCTCGGCACAGATCCGGTAACAATGCCATTTGCTTCCTTGTAGGCAGCCCACGCCCTCCCGGCCTCGGCTCTACTGGCAAACTGCCCCTTCATCCCCGCCTGGAACTGATTCCACGTCTTGAACTTCGGTGCACTACTTGGGGCCCGAGACATGAACGTTGCCACCCGAGCGTTCAGAGAATACCATTTGTCTGCGCCCCATGCCATTAGCCGGCGGCCCTGCTTTTGGAGGAACCCGGCGCCGGTGATAACGGGTCCGGCGATTCTGATGTACGTTCGAACGGCAATGTTCGCGACAGCCGTTGACGCTGAACTAGCTGCGCCCTTAATGGCTGCCCATGTAGCGCCGGCAGCTTCGCCCACGGGCAGGGCCGCGATCGCCGGCGCGAGCATGCCGGTCAGACAGACAGTGCACTCGGCTGCTGCGTAGAACTTGAGGACCTCTGTCTGCCCCTCCAGGTACTTCTGCTGCAGCTTGTCGTATTCTGCGAGCCTGGCCTTCAGGAGCTCCTTCATAAGCGAAGGGCTCGTCCGTGAGGTTGGCCCCGCGTTGATCACGGGCAAGTCGAACGCTTGCAGCAATTCCCGGTAGGAGGCCTCAGCTTCGGCGGCATTCCTGCCTGTCAGGTCCGTCATGACCAATCTGAAGGCTTGGGCCAAAGCCCCCCCGCCAAAGGCGAACTCAAACCTCTCTTGGCTGGAGAGACTGTCCAGCCAGTCCCCAACCTGCTGGTAATAGGCCTGCGCAGTCTCAACGCCCCTCCTTGGGAAGATGGGATGGTTAGGGCCGAGCGCATCACGCAATTGCCGGGGATCCCGTTGGGTATGGGTGGGGTGGTAGGCTCCCGTCAAACCGAGAGGATCCCTTGCCCCGACCGGCCCGCTCCGGCAGTACTCGTACAGACTCATCCCATCCACATACCCCTTCGGGTCGCTGGTCAGCCAGCGGCCGAGGGTGGCGTGGAGGTAGCGGTGGCGGACGTGGTAGAGGAGCGTCTCGGGGTCGTGGCGGTAGCCGGCGTAGAGGATCTCGTTCGACACGTCCGAGACGTTGTCCGGGTCCAGCGTCCACTCGGCCAGCACCGCCCCGTCCGGGTCGGCCGCGCCGTTCAGCACGTGCACGCGGCCGTAGGCGTCGTACAGGTACCGCTCCACCACGTTGCCGTTCGGCTCCACCAGGGCCGTGACGTTGTGATTGGCGTCCGTCAGGTAGTAGAGCGTCTCCTCGAGGCCGTCGCTGCCCGGGTCCTTCT
>CBFDDG010000584.1:0-3019 GCA_965603505.1 uncultured Phycisphaerae bacterium
CCTGCACGACCGAATGGGATTCTGAGATCACGAAATTTGACAGAGGCGCACGGAGTTCTGTAGGTTCAGGCGCATGGAATCAATGCAGTGCATAACGCTGGCGGAGCAACGCACGGGGGACACAGCGCGCCCGGCGAGTCTCAAGGTGGACGATGATGCGCGGGACGAACGGCTGGCAAGCTACAGGCGCGCGGCGGCAGCCCACCAGCGGAAAGAGCGGCAGCTAAAGACCAAGCTACGGTCCGTCCGCGCTCGGCAGCGAGCGCTCCATGCCCGCGAGGATAAGATTTTGGAGGCCCTCGCTCAGTTGAGCCACGAGGAAATTACCCTGTCACGAGGCCCTCTTGATAGGGGGATACCTGATGCCAAAAGGCAGTGCAGCAAAGCTGGATGACGCCCGCAAGGCCGAGATCCTGGACCTGATCCGCGAGTTCCGCGAGATCGCCGAGAACGGCAATCAGGAGCGGATGGAACGGATGCGCAAGGCCGAGGACTTCGTGACTGGGGACCAGTGGGACCCGGCCCTGCAGGCGGCGATGGAGGAGAAGGGCAAAATCTGCCTGAGCATCCCGCTCATTCGACCCCAGATCAAGCAGATGGTCGGACACGTCGTGCAGAACCCGAGGGAGATCACCGTGAAGAACCTGCGCGGCGGCTTGAAGGTCCTCGCCGACGTGCAATCGGCGCTCATCAAGCACTTGGTCATCGACCAGGACGCGCAGCATCAGATCGTCCAGTGGTTCGACCAGGGCTCGACCACCGGCTCCAGTTACCTCGCTCTCCTGCTCGACATGGACTCGGACCCCCTCCACGGCAATCTGGAGATTCGCCGGCTGAATGAGTTCGAGGTCCTGCCCGATCCCACCTGCCAGGTCTACGACCCCAACCAACGCAAGGTGGGCGCCCGCTTCTTCATCTGGGACTCCTGGGAGGACGCCGACTACATCGAGCACAAGTGGCCCGACGCCCTGGGCGCCTACCGCAGTTCCGGTGCGAGCGGGACTTCCGGCGTCCGTGCGATGGGCGGGTTCCTGAGCTGGCTGGTCGGCTCGGCGATCTCGGGGATCACGCAGATGTTCTGGCGGAAACGAGAGGCGGAGGCCATCGAGTTCGAGAAACTCCGCTACCCCGTGACGCATTGCTGGTGGAAGCAGCATAAGAAGGTCCAGTTCTTCTACGACCATCGGCAGAGCGACCTGGACGCCTTGATTCTGACCGAGAAGAAGGACATCGCCGCCGCCCGCAAGGCCGTCGAGCAGTACGGCGAGCAGGTCTTCGAGTTGCGCGAGGCGATTGTCCCGCAGATCAATCATACGATCGCGCTCGGGGACGTGCTCCTGGAGCACATCGAGGACGAATTTAACCTAATCCAGACGGGCGAGAGCCTCTTCCCGGTGGTCCCGTTCCACGCCTTCTTCAACAACGGGTTCACGGCCGGCATCGCGGAGGACATGATCGGCGTGCAGGAGTTCATCAACTGGACCCGGTCGCAGGTCGTGAACATCATGAAGAACCAGCCGAACTCCGGGTGGATCATCGGCCAGGACGTGGGACATAAGGCGAAGTGGCTGGAAGCGCACGCCGGCCAGGACGGCATTGTCATCGACAAGAGCGCCTTCGGCGGCTACGTCGAGAAGATCGCTCCAGCGCCCATGCCGCAACTGGAGCACCTGACCCAACTGGGCCGCGAGGAGATCCGCGAGGTCTCCAACATCCGGACGGAGAACCCCGAGCACGAGCCCAAGCAGATGAGCGGCCGCGCGATCCTCGCCAAGCAGCAGGCGTCCCTGCAGGGCGTCTCGCCCGTCATGGCCAACTTCGACTACTCGCTGGCGATCTTCGGCAAGGTCTGTGCAGGCGTCATCCGGGCGAATCCCGTCTATTCCGACTCCGAAATCCGGGAGATCGTCGAGGAGAAGAAGCTGATCGACCCGCAACTCCTGCAGGAGTGCCGCGAGGCGGTCGCGACGGCCGTACTCAGTCGCCCGCTGCCCCCGCCGCCGGCCCCGCTCGACCCCTTCATCCTGCAGGGCCTCCAACCGCACCAGATCTCGCAGGCGAAGAACCAGTACCAGCAGCACGTCGCGACCTATCAGAAGTTGATCGAGCAGATCGACCAACAGGCCCGGCCCATGGCGATTCAAGCGTTGATCGACGCCATGCGGAACCCGCGACGCGGACGCTACAACTGCCGGGTGGCGCTGTCCCCGGCGTCCCTGACGAGTCGAACCCGGGAGTTGATGGAGCTGATGGAGGTCAACGAGATGCTGCTCAATAGCGGCTACCAGCCGCTGCCCGAGAAGGTCATCCTGGAGGCCACGGACCTGCACGACAAGGAAGAGATTCTCAGTTTACGGGGGTACGCATAATGGAACTGACAGCAGAGGCAGAACTGAAAGAGAAGTGCTTTGAAAGCCGCAAGGAGATTGAAACCTGCAAGGACCGCCTGAACACGATTCGCAAAGACTGCGAGGGTCAAGCGTTTCCGGATGACACCGTTCCGAACATCATCCTCGCCTATCGGCACCTGGAGGACGCGCGGATGCGGCTCGGCAAGGCCATCCAGGCGCTCGACGGCGGCACAAGTTGCTATGGGAGGTGAACTATGGCCCGACTCTGTAGTTGTTGCGGCAAGAAACTTACGCAGGTGCAGGCCCGGTACGAGGACACGGGGCTGGGCAGGAGGATCGTCTGCAAGCCTTGCCATGAGGACATCACCGAGATTCGCGCGAGCCTACGGACCGGCGAAGTGTCCCTGAAAGACGCGGTGAACTATGCCATGGGAACCGACTGACGCGAAAGGACACACGGAAAAGGCCGATACGGTCGAATTGCAAGAGGAATGGGCCTCCATCGCCAACGGCATTCTGAGCGACACCGGCGACGAGGGGCGCGCCATTGCGATTGCCAACGCCCACGTGGCGAGCAAGCACGCGGCGCGGAAGAAGAAAGGCAAGTGACATGGGACTGACCGCGATCACGCACCCGACGAGTCCGTACAACCGCGACTATATCGAGG
>CBFDDG010000585.1:0-3016 GCA_965603505.1 uncultured Phycisphaerae bacterium
CGGCCTCATGCCCGGCCAGAGACATCAACTCAACGCCGGTCTGCGCGTCTCGTAGCACGATGGTGTTGTCATGCGGCTCTCCGCTCCAATCCGCCTCCCAGGTCGCAAGTACCTTGCCGTCCGGACTGAACGTCGCGAGCACACAGCCTTTGTCTGCATGGAGGCTTGTCAGTTGTTCCCTTGTATTCGCGTCCCAGACAGTGCCTCTTCTGATCTGGCCGGCAAAGATACGTTTGCCGTCCGGGCTGAACTCGGCACACGCAATCGTATCGTTCTCGGATCCGCGAAGTGTCATCAGTTCGGTTCCGGTCCAGCGGTCCCACACTCTGACAAACTGTCCAGGGTCGCGACTACCTGAAAGGACACCGTTTCCGTCAGGGCTGAAACTGACTCCTTGCCATGTGATGCCGCCGGCCGGAATCCGCACATATTCGTGATCAACGGCCGCGTCCCACACCTTGACTGTCCCGTCCCCGCTGGCAGACACGAGCCGCTTGCCGTCCGGGCTGAAGGCCACGGAGGTAACGGCTACCGCATGTCCACGTAGGGTCATCAGTTCATCCCCGGTTGAGCTATCCCAAAGCTTCACGGTTCTATCATTGCCGACGGACGCGATGCGCTTGCCGCTGGGGTCAAGGGCCACATCGTAGATTCTGGCGTCATGCGCCTGAACACTCAGGAGTTGCTCGCCCGTCTTTGCGTCCCAGATCTTGATGGTTCCGTCCCAACTGCCCGAAACGATTCGCGTGCCGTCGGGGCTGAACCTCACGCCGTTGACATTTCCCTGGTGCCCGCGTAGTGTCATCACCTCCGAACGGGACCCTACGTCCCATACCCGGACCACGTTGTCCCTGTCGCCGGACGCGATGCGCCTGCCATCCGGACTGACCGCGTGACAAATGACGGACGCCTCATGCCCACGCAGTGTCATCATCGCCGCGCCGGTGTGCGCATCCCACACCCTGATGGTCTTATCAAAACTGCCGGAGATGATCCACTTACCATCCGGACTGAAAAGAGCGCCAGCGGTTCCATCGTGTCCCGCAAGTGTGAACAGTTCTTTCTGGCTCTTCGTGTCCCAAATCTTCAGTGTCTGGTCACGGGATCCTGAGACAATTCTGTGGCCATCGGGACTGAATGCGGCCGTCACCACTTGTCCCTTGTGCCCACGCAAGGTCATTACCTCCGCACCTGTGGCTGCGTCCCAGACTTTGACGGTGTCGTCTTGACCACCGGAAACAATCCATCTGCCGTCAGGACTGACTCCCAGCTCCCATCCATCATGCCCGTGCAATGTCATGCACGACTGGTCCGAGACATAATTCAGGCGATGCCACTCCCATCCGCGCAGATCCTCGGGGCACGAGTCCAACAGTTCGCGAACACGCCGCATGTTGTTGTCACGGTAGGCCACATCGGCCAGCGCGATATGATTGAAATAGAGCGCCTTGCGATAGCTCTCGGCCAGTTGCTCGGACTTCTTGCTCTGCTCCTGCGCCATCCGCTCTGCTTGCTCCGCCCGCGCCAGCGCTTGCTCAACTTGCCGGCGCGCCGCGACTTCTTCCTTGCGGGCCTGCTCTGCTCGACAGCCCATAAGGATGCTGGCCACCAAGCCCAGGAGAACGGCAATGACAACGAGCGTGACCATCGCCACTGAGCCGGCGTGCCTGCGGATGAACTTGCGGGTGCGGTAGATTCTGGATTCCGGGCCGGCTGACAGGGCGGCACCCGTGAGGTAGTTCGAAATGTCCTGGACCAACTCGGAGACGGATTGGTAGCGCTGGTGTCGTTCCTTGCACATGGCCTTGAGGGGGATCCATTCGAGTTCCTTCTTCAAACGCCGGGCCAAGGTCAACAGTTGTGTGCGTCGCATGAGTGCCACCTCCTTTGCCTGCTCGCCCAGGGCCGTCAGCCGGGCGCTGGGCGTTTTCGGCTCCTCGTCGCGGATGATCTGGCGAATATGCTCGATGCCACCTTTGCGCAAGGTCTCGCCCTCGAAGGGTGGCGCGCCAGCCAACAGCTCGTACAGAACCACACCGAGGGAATAGATGTCCGAGCGAGTATCGACTTGCGAATAGGCCATGTCCGCCTGCTCGGGGCTCATGTACTCAGGTGTGCCGAGCAACTGCCCCTGCTCCGTGATCGAGGTCTGCTCCGTCAAAGGCTGGTGGACCGCCTTGGCAATGCCGAAGTCGATGATCTTGGGCAGGGGGGCGTGGTCGTTGGCCGATACGAGGACGTTCGAAGGCTTGATATCGCGGTGGAGCACACCCTTCTGGTGGGCATGCTGAATGGCCGCGCAGACCTGCAGGAACAAGCGCAATCGCTCGTCGATGCTGAGCTTCTCCCGGTCACAGTACTTCGTGATGGGAACGCCCTCAACGTACTCCATAACAAAGTACGGCCGGCCGGAGTCGGTTGTGCCGGCGTCGAAGACCTGGGCGATGTTGGGATGGTCGAGCATGGCCAACGTCTGCCGCTCGGCCCGAAAACGAGCGACCACCTGCACCGTATCCATGCCGAGCTTGACGATTTTCAGCGCGACCTTGCGGTGAATTGGCTCTTTTTGCTCGGCTAAGTAGACCAACCCCATGCCGCCTTCGCCGATCAGTTCAAGGAGCTCATAACGCCCGATTTGGCTGCCGGGGCCTTCGATGGCAGGGGCATTGGCGGTTCTCGGCGCATCGTTGCCCAAGCCGGCCTGGAGCAGGCAACGAGGGCACAGCCCTTCCGGCGCGTTCGCAGGCAATTCGGAGCCGCAATGAGGACAGCGGTTTTCCCCGGTCATGATGACTTCTCCTTTCGTGAAACCCGTGGCTTCACAAGTTCCTTCGGAAAAGCCCGAAGAAAGTTACAGCATACGGACGGATCTTCTGTCGCTGCCCCCCGATTTCCCCCCACGTCCTCATTCTCGTGCCCCGGCGTGCTCAAGGAGCCAGGGCGGTGAACAGGGCCCGGATTTCGTCCTCGACCTCCTCCGGCGTGGAGACGGTCTGGGCGACCTCCTCGCGCAGCA
>CBFDDG010000586.1:0-3013 GCA_965603505.1 uncultured Phycisphaerae bacterium
GAGCTCGTCGCCACCGCGACGTCCCCGAAGCCGCACAGCCCCAATCCAACCAGCACTATCGTTCTCAATACTCTCGTTGCCACCGAACGAAACACTCCTACTCCGATACCGCTGCCGGAGCACCGCTTTTCCCTTGACCTTGATGCGGCGAGTCTGGTATAAATGGTGCAATCGGCGGTTATGGTTCCCGACTCTTCAACGAACAAGGAATACGGTTCTCATGTCGCCAACGATTGTATGTCCGGAAGGGGTGTCCGTACAGGGCGAAGTTGGGGGTACGGAGCAACCCCGTCATAAATCCTCGTGGGGCTTTCCGGGCCCCGACAGTCTTCTACAGGAGGGTCATCATGCGTAGAGAGCTGGTTCCTGTCGTTTCGTTCTTGCTGCTGGTGGGCCTGGCTGCAAGTGCAGCGAAAGGCCTCGAGGTGAAGATCAACTTCCAGCCGTCAACGGCGCAGATTCCGGAAGGTTATCTTCCGGATTGCGGCGAGGTGTTCGGCGACCGCGGCAACGGCTTTCTCTATGGCTGGGACCGGGACATCCAGGGCGATTCCCGCCGGCGGGGCCGATCTCTGGACCAACGGTACGACACGTTAGTCCAGATGCAGGAGGACGGCCCCACGACGTGGGAGATCGAATTGCCCAACGGCGGATACACGGCCTTTGTGGCTTGCGGTGACCCGTCCTACACGGATCAGATCTGTACCCTTGACGTGGAAGGCACCATTCTGATCGACCAGGATGGCTCGGACAACTTCGACGAGTACAATGTAACCGTCATCGTCAGCGACGGCCGGCTGACGATCAAGCCGGGGCCGGGCGGAACCAAGTGCAAGCTCATGTTCCTGCACATCACCAAGGTCGCCCTGCCCAGAGCCCACAATCCGGTTCCCGCCAATAGCGCGATCCACGCGAACACGTGGGTGGAGCTGAGCTGGACGCCGGGAGATTTTGCCGCGTCACACGATGTCTATTTCAGCGAGAATTTTCTCCACGTGTACATGGGCGCCGACGCGGCATTCCAGGGCAGCCAGGAAGAATCCTCCTTTGTGGTGGGCACGGACGGCCATCCTTACCCCGGTGGCCTCATCCCCGGCACAACGTACTACTGGCGGATCGACGAGGTCAATGATCTCCAGCCCGACAGTCCGTGGCGGGGTGATCTCTGGATTTTCACGATCCCCGTCATAACCGCCTACGATCCGGAGCCGCCCGAGGGCGCTGAATTCGTGGACCCGAACGTGATCCTCAGTTGGGAAGCGGGCTTTGGGGCCGAAAGTCATACGGTGTACATTGACACAGATTTCAATGATGTGAACGACGCCGCGGACGGCACTCCCATAGACGCGACCGCTTTCCGCCCCGCGACGCTTGCCAAGGGCACGGTGTACTATTGGCGGGTGGATGAGTTCGACGGCGTCAACACGCACAAAGGCGACATCTGGAGCTTCACCACGATACCCGATGTCCCGATTACGGACCCGAATCTCCTGTGCTGGTGGAAGTTCGATGAGATCTTCGGCGATATCGTCGTTGATTCCTCCGGCTATGACCACTTCGGCACCGTTCACGGCGCATCCCTGAAGGTCAGCGGCCGGGTAGGTGCTGCGCTGTACTTCGGCGGCGATGGCGATTACGTGGTCGATGAAGATGCCGGAGATTACCTGAACGGTCTGGGCGCCCTGACCGCCTGCATGTGGATCCGGGCCGACGAAATCGGCACGGACCATGGATTCATCGACTGTGAGGAGCCGGACGGCAGCGACCAGATGGTCACGATGCGCTATGACAAGGCCGGCGCGAGCTATGGCGGCACGAACGTATACAAGATGGCCATGACGTCAACGCCGGACTGGGAACAGCAATTGGAGAGCTCCAGCAATCTCCAGACGACGGAGTGGCAGCACGTCGCCATGACGTGGAGCGGCGGCGAACCGATCCGATTCTACCTCAACGGAATAGAGAATACGCCCTCCGGCACCAGCGAGCCGAGCGAAGGCGGCGTGATTTCCGGCTGCACGAAAATGATCATCGGCAAGGGCGGCAGGGATCAGGGGACCACCACCGGCTGGAAAGGCCTGATCGACGACGTCCGCATCTACGATATCGCGCTGGGCGAGCCGGACCTCGGCCAGGTCATGAGAGGCGAGTCGGACCTGGCCTGGGGCCCGAGCCCGTCGAACGGCTCCACGCCGGACGTAAAGCATGCCCTGCCCCTCGAATGGCTGCCGGGAGAGAACGCGGCCGAGCACGATGTCTACTTCGGCACCGACCGGAACGCGGTCGTCAACAGCGACGCCTCCGACACGACGGGCGTTTATCGCGCTCGCCAGGCCGCCACGAGCTACACTCCGCCCGAAGGGGCGGCATGGGGCACCGGGCCCTACTACTGGCGAGTGGATGAGTACAACACTGACGCGACCATCACCCGGGGCCGGATCTGGCAGTTCATCGTGGCCGACTTCCTTCTCGTGGACGATTTCGAGAGGTACACGGATGATCTCGACGCCGGCGAGACGATCTTCCAGACCTGGAGCGACGGATGGGGCACGCAGACCAACGGCGCTACGGTGGGCTACGCCGACCCGGCCGCCTTTGGCGTGGAGCATTTCGTTGAGACCCGTATCGTCCACGCCGGCCGGCAGTCGATGCCGTACTTCTACGACAACGCCGTCGGGCTCTCCGAGGCGAGCATGCCGTTGAGCAAGCTGCGCGACTGGACAGCCGAAGGGGTGCAGGCCCTTAGCCTGTGGTTCAAGGGCTATCCCTCGAGCTTTCTGGAGGAGCCCGCCGGGACGTACACCATCAGCGCCGCCGGGGCGGATATCGGCGGACGAATGGACGAGTTCCGCTATGTCTACAAGCAGCTTTCCGGCCCGGGCTCGATCACGGCGCAGGTCCTGAGCGTCGACAACACGAACGAATGGACCAAGGCCGGCGTGATGATCCGCCGAACGCTGGACCCGGGCGCGCCGTTCGCCGCGGTATACATCACCCCCGGCTACGGATGCCG
>CBFDDG010000587.1:0-3012 GCA_965603505.1 uncultured Phycisphaerae bacterium
GCTTCGACGAAAAGCTGGTGCTCCAGGCCATGCAGGCCGGGGCCAGGCATTTCCTGCGGAAGGGGGCGATTGCCAGCGACTTGGGCAAGGTGCTCGAGCATCTGCTCGCCCATGAGACCGAGGTCTCGAAGCAGACGGGTGAGGTGATTTCGGTCTTCTCGTGCAGCGGCGGCTGCGGCGCGACCACGGCGGCCGTCAATCTCGCCAACGAGCTGCGGCTGGCCGGCTCGAAGCCGGTCCTGCTCGTCGACCTGGATCCGCACTACGGCGCGGCGGCCTCGCACCTCGGCCTCAGCGGCAAGTACGGAATCGCACACATGCTGAACCGGGAAGGCGCCATCGACAGCCACTTAGTGCAATCGATCGTGATCCACTATGCCCAGGGACTGGACATGCTGCTCAGTCCGGCCACCGCGGAGGCTGATGCCGAGCTGCCGATGAATTACGGCAATCTCCTGCCGATGCTCGACGCCTGCCGCGACTCGTATGGCTACGTGATTATCGACGCACCGCGCATGCCGCGGTCCGTCACGGCGGATCTTGCGTCCGTCAGTCGAGTCGCTGTCATCGTCTTTCAGCTTACCGTTCGGGACGTTTCCCATGCGAAATCGCTCGTGTCGTTTCTGACGGAACGGGGCATGTCGCGGGATCGAATCCTGCCCATTGCGAACCGGGTCCGGAAACGAGGGCCACTGCTCAAGGTGGTCGATACGCAGCGAGCGATCGAGATCAAGCCGATCTGCTGTGTTCGCAGCGACTGGCGCAAGGCGATCAAGAGCATGAACCGCGGACAGCCGCTGGCCAACATCGCCCGGCGGTCCGGCCTGAGGCGCGATTTCCGCAAGGTCACCACACAGGTACTGCGCTGGACAGCCAACGGGCAAGCGTAGAGGAGGATATGGGAGTGCTTGACAAAGACAAAAAGAAGACAGCCGCCGGCGTCAACGCGGATAATAGTCTGCACCTCAAGGCGCGGGTCCATCGCAAACTTCTGCAGGTCATGAATCTGAGTGAGGCCCGCCGGGTCCCCCTGCCCCAATTGCACGCGCAATGCGCCGAGCGGGTGGACGCCCTGCTGCGCGAAGAGCGAATCCCCATGTCCGGGCCGGAGAAACAGCAGTTGATCCGTGAGGTGATGGACGAGGTCTTCGGCTACGGCCCGCTGGACGAGTTCCTCCGCGACCCGTTCGTGAGCGATATCCTCGTCAACGGCCCGCACAAGATCTATCTGGAGCGACAGGGCCGGCTCGAGGCGACGGATGCGACGTTCCTGGACAACGACCATCTCATGCGAGTGATCCGCCGCATCGCCGACAACGTCGGGCGAAGGATCGACGAGAGCACACCGATGCTTGACGCCCGTCTGCCGGACGGGTCGCGTGTCAACGCCATCATCCCGCCGCTCGCCCTCGACGGGCCAACGGTTAGTATCCGACGTTTTGGCACCAACCCGCTGGATATGCAGAGACTGCTCGCCATCGACTCCCTGAGAGACGAAATGGCGGTCTTCGTCGAGGCCTGCGTGACGTGCAAGCTGAACATCCTGATCTCCGGCGGCACCGGCACCGGGAAGACGACGTTTCTCAACGCGCTGTCCCGGTGGATCCCGGGAACCGAACGCATCGTGACCATCGAGGACGCGGCGGAACTCCAGCTCCAGCAGGACCATGTGGTGCGCCTCGAGACGAGGCCGCCGAACCTGGAAGGCAAGGGCGAGGTCACGCAGCGAGACCTGCTGCGCAACAGTCTGCGTATGCGTCCGGACCGCATCATCATCGGCGAGGTCCGCGGCGGCGAGGCCCTCGACATGCTCCAGGCCATGAATACGGGGCATGAAGGCTCCATGACGACGGTCCACGCCAATAACCCGCGCGATGCCCTGCGAAGGCTGGAGAACATGGTGAGCATGGCCGGCCTGAACTTCCCGATGCACGCGATCCGCGAGCAGATCGGCTCGGCCCTCAACGTGCTGATCCATCTGGCCCGCCTCGCCGGAGGCGGCCGCAAGATTGTGCAGATCTGCGAGATCACCGGGATGGAAGGCGAAACGATCTGCCTGCATGACCTGTTCCGGTTCAATCAGCGGGGCGTGGACGAGAACAGCAACGCGTACGGCGACTTCGAGGTCTGTGGCGTGCGGCCGCAGTTGCTGGGCCGGCTCAAGGCGTTCGGCGTGGAGATGCCGCCCGATATGTTCCATCGACGAGCCCTTCCCAAACCGCCGCCCCCCGAAGAGGACGTCGAAGAGACCCAAGAGCCGGAGATGCCATCGAGAAAACGATCGTGGCGATGACGCAGTGCCTTCGGCGGCAAAGCCAACATGCTATGCTGATGTCAGGATGAAAGAAACATGACTCCACAACAGTTGATCAACACGATTCTGATGATTTCCGTGTTCGTGCTGGTCCTCTCAGGCTGGACTATTTGCGTCCTGTTGTGGATGGTGCAGTATGCCCGACGTCGGAAGCGCCTGCAGAAGCGAATGGGTTTCGTGGACGAGGAAACCCGCAAGTCCGAGACGCTGCAGTTGTGGCGTGAGGAATACCAGGCGCGGCGAGCCGCCTCCGCCAAAGCCAGAAAGGAGACCCTCGGCGAGCGACTGGAACGGCTCCGGGCCGATGCGGGGTGGAAAGCTCCCGCTTCCGTCGTGATCCTGTCCGTGCTCGGGGTCGCGGCCGTGGCCTGTGTTGCGACCGTCATGCTCGGGTTCGGGTGGATGCTCGGGGTGGCGGTTGGGGCCACGATCGTGATCGTCTTTCGAGCCATTACCGCCAGTCAAATCAATCATCGCATTGACCTCTTTGAGAGACAGTTTGTGGAGTCGCTTGGCATTGCCGCCAGGGCGCTGCGGGCCGGCCATCCACTGGTGGGCGCATTCCAGTCCATCTCCGAGGAAATCGCGGACCCTGTGGGGACGATCTTCGGCGAAATCTGCCAGGAGCAGGCCCTGGGCCTCGACCTTCAGGATTCCATCCGGCGGGTGGCGGACACCGCCCACAACATAGACCTGAA
>CBFDDG010000588.1:0-3007 GCA_965603505.1 uncultured Phycisphaerae bacterium
CCGCCTTGCTGAAAGATGACCAGGATCGTCATGAAGGTCCAGTACCACAACAGCCAGTTGACTCTTACTCGCGGGCCGGGCAGCGCGTTCAGAGCCTTGAGCGGCGTCTCACCCCAGGCGATGGTGTGCCGGCCGAATTCGATCTGCGTCGAGACCTTGATGACGCACCCGATGACGATCAGCCACAACAGCCAGAATCCGGCTTCCGCGCCGGTCTTCGTTGTCGCGATCAGCTCGCCCGAGCCAACGATCGAGCCGGCGATGATCATGCCCGGGCCGAGTCGAGCGAGTGTGCCGAAGAGGGTCTTGGGTGGGGACTGAGCCTCCGTAGCCGGCGGGGCTTCCAGCGACTCGCGCTTGTTCTGATCGCTGCTGCTCAACGGTTCTTCGGGCCCCATGGACTGAGATCCTGTCGGTGGCGTACTGTTCACGTGACGACCGGCCCGGTGCGGCTGCTCACCTGGAAACCATGTACATCATCGCTCGGCATTTATACGGGATCCCGTGCCGTGAGGCAATGCTTTCTTGCATTGACCGTTTGGCTTCTGCCCATTACCATGGTCCATCGTTTGCTGTTCGACTTCTGATATCCTCTGAGCGACAGAGAGCATGAGATTCGGTAACGTCGAAATCGATCCGGCCGTCAATCCCGCCGTTCTGGACACGGTGACCTGGGACCCCGAGCGAGCGTGGCGGATTCTCAGTTCCGTAGAGCCGGGGCACTGGCACGCTGTCCGCCGGGCCATTATAGGGGGACATCCTCCGCCCCGTCACGAACGTTGCACGGTGTATCGCGGCTCATGCTCCCGGCAGGGGGAAAGCCTGTATTCGTTGGCCCGTTTGTCCGACGGGCAGCATGTCTTCGTCGGAATCGAGGCGGGGGACGACGGCGGTGGTCTGGGCGAGCCGATTCAGGCGATCTCTTTGAGCGAAGACGAGCGCCTGGCGGCGTATGCGGCGAACTGCTCCTCGATTCGCTCTTACATTCGTGTGATGAGGCCCGATAAGGGGCCCCGACCGATGGGGGCCGTGCCGCGATTAGGGATTGGCACGCGGATGTCCACGGCCGTCTGGCCCGGCGTGTGGCGCGCCATGGACGAGGGACGCTTCTATACCAATGCGATCCAGAACTCCGTCCGGGAGCTCAATCTGCTCGAGGATGTCCTCGCGGCCCATCCGTCTCGCAGCAACTATCTCTATGGCTTCGGCACGCTCGAGGAAGGACATACCGGCAGCACGTTCGAGGGGCTCTGGACGGCTGGTGTCATCGAGGCCCTCAAGACAGACACCCATCCCACGTACGGGGCGGATGCCGACCATATCACCGTTCGGCGCGGCCCGGGCGGGATGCAACGTGCCCGGCGAGTGATCGAAGCGGCTCGTGACTACACGTTCTTCACGCTTGACGTCTCTGACGTCGTGGACTACGGAACGACCTCTCCACAAACGGGCGATCCAGAAGAGACAAGGGGCAAGTACGGAGAGGCCCTGGGTGTTGTGCAGGAGTTGTGCTCGCACATCAGGCGCCTCAAGGGTGACGGTGCCTTCGATCTGGAACTCAGCATCGATGAGTGCCCGCCTGGGACGGCCGCGGCCGCGTGTCTAACGACGGAGGCCGAGTTGGTCTTCCTTATTGATGAGCTGCAACAGCGCGGGATTGCCGTGACGCACGTTGCGCCGAACGTCGGGATCGTCAAGGGGCAGGACTATGAGGATGCCGGCGGGCTGGCGGAATTCGAGAGTCGCATCCGCCGGCTTCATGATATCGCCTGCGAGCGTGGCGTGATTCTGGATTTTCATTCGGGTGACGATCTCTGCCCGGCCGTGCGTCAGGCGATCGGCCGGGCCACGCGAGGCTGGAACCATTTCAAGGTCTCGCCCTCCTTGCAGGTCATCTTCGGCGAGGTCCTCCATGAAACCTATCCCGACCGATTCCGGCCGTGGTGGGACGACACGCTGGCGTACGCGCGCCGCGAGGCGGCCGCCGGATCGGATTTCGCCGTACAGTGCGTTCGGCAGTATGAAGAGAGCGGGGACCTGGCCCCGTCGCCGCATCATTCGGTCTTCCATCATTACAACTTCGCGGCGGTAGGAAGACGTGATGCAAGCGGCCAATTCATTTCGCGCGAGAGATTTTACGATCTGCCGGCGGAGTTCTACCTCGCATACCACGACAGGGTCCGGCGTTTTCTCTGCGACGTGGCCGCAGATGTCTTTTGTCATCGGTAGGCCATTGGGAGTACACTGTGGCGGGACCCCATATTCGGGGCACATCAGGATCGGATCGTATGGAGCTGCGACTGTCAGACAAAGTGGCCATTGTCACGGGCTCGGGCCAGGGCATCGGTAAGGCGGTCGCCCTGCGCCTTGCGAGCGAAGGGGCGGACATCGTCATCGCGGAGATCAACGAGGAAAAGGCCCGGCAGACGAGGCAGGAACTCCAGGCCCTCGGCCGCAGGGCCGAGGCGTACGTTGTGAACGTGGCTTCGCCGGCGGAGATTCAATCCATGGTGGACTATGTCGTCGCCGAGTTCGGGCGCATCGATATCCTGGTCAATGCCGCCGGCGTCGCGCAGACGAAACCCTTTCTGGAACTCACGGAGGACGACTGGGATCGCGTCATCGATACGAACCTGAAGGGGACGGTGTTCTGCACGCAGGCGGTCGCTCGCCAGATGATTCGGCAGGTTCCGCCGGAGGTCGTTGCGCGGGAGCGGGCCGAGCGCAGTTACGGCAAGATCGTCAATTTCTCCTCGATCTCCGGCCGGCGGGGGCGCAGTCTCCAGATGGCCTACGCGGCGAGCAAAGCGGGGATCATCAGTGTCACGCAGTCGGCCGCTCTGGCCTTCAGCCCCTACAACATCAACGTCAATGCGGTTTGCCCCGGCGTGGTCCCGACGCCCATGTGGGACCAGATTGACCGCGACCGCGGCCGGATCTCCGGCACCGGGCCGGGCGAGTCGATGAAGACCTTTATCGACAGGGTGCCGCTGCGGCGAGCGGGCAG
>CBFDDG010000589.1:0-3001 GCA_965603505.1 uncultured Phycisphaerae bacterium
GTCGTGGAGCCGGATAGGAGGGAAGCTATTGGGCTCGCTGTGGAGAACGCCCGGTCAAACGACGTGATCCTCATCGCCGGCAAGGGGCACGAGACCTATCAGATCATCGGCGACCGCAAACTCGACTTCAGCGACAAGCTCGTCGCAGAAGAATGTCTGCACCGTCGGTTGGAGACCGAGAAGCAAACGTTGGTTACCCGACCGACTGCCTGACCGCGTAGATTGTTGAAGACAACAAATGAAGAACTTATCCGTCGACGCTTTGACGCAGATCATAGCATCTGGACCCGCGAAGGACATGCAGGCCAACTGCACGGGCGTAAGCACAGACACGCGGACCATTCTAAGCGGCGATTGTTTCTTCGCCATTCGGGGCGAGCGCTTTGATGGCCACGACTATGTGCATCAGGCCTTTGCCAAGGGGGCCGTGTGTGCCGTTGTGGACAGGCCCGTCGAGGACCTCGGCCCGACCGACAGATCGGTTCTGACGGTTCAAGATTCCATCAAGGCGCTGGGCGATTTGGCCCGCGAGTACCGGCGGAGGAGCTCCTTCAAGGTGGTGGCCATCACCGGCTCGGTCGGCAAGACCACGACGCGGCAGATCGTCCACCACGTTCTCAGCCGGCGCTTTCGCACGCATCAGGCGCAGAGGAGCTTCAACAACCATATCGGCCTGCCCCTGACCCTGCTGGGCGCCGGGCCTCAGGATGAACTCGTCATCGCCGAGCTGGGGGCCAACCATCCGGGCGAGATCGGGTACCTGACGCGGATCGCCCAGCCGGACGTCGCCGTCGTGACCAACGCATCCCCGGCCCATCTCGAGGGCTTCGGTGACCTCTCGACCATCATTCGTGAGAAGCTCTCCATCGCCGAAGGGCTGCCACCGGATGGGGTGCTCATCATCAACGGCGATATCGAGCCGCTCGTCGCCGCCTGCCGCGAGATTGGAAGACCGTTCCGCACGTTTGGCAAGACCGCCAACGTGGACTATCGAGCGGAGCATATCGTTTGCGGGGCCCTGCACAGCACCTTCGTAGTCAGCGGCAAACAGGTCCGCCTTCCGCTGCCCGGCCCGGGGAACGTGGAAAACGCACTGGCGGCCTGGGCGGTCTGCGAGCAGCTCGGCCTGACGATCGACGATTTCGCCGAGGCCGTGGCGAGCCTGTCGAGCGTTTCCATGCGGGCGGAGGCCGTGCAGATCGGGACCCTGATCGTGCTGAACGACTGCTACAACGCCAATCCCGCGTCGATGAAGAACGCACTGACGATGCTGCGGAACCTCCGCTGCGGTTCCGATGCGGATCGGAATCGCCGGCTGGTCTTCATCTGCGGCGAGATGGCCGAGCTTGGGCCCCAGACGCAGGCCCTGCATGAGGAGTTGGGGGCCGCCGTGGCCGTGGCCGGCGTCGATTTGCTGGTTACGGTAGGCGCTCCGCCGCGAGTCACGGCCCAAGTCGCCCGCGAGGAGGCGCAACACGATTTGCAGACGCGATGCTTTGACGACGCGGCTGCCGTGTGCGATCATATGCAGGAATTCCTCCGGCCCGATGATAGTATACTGGTGAAAGGGTCCAGGACGGCCCGGCTGGAACGTATAGTCGAAGCGCTGCGCGAACTCTTCGCGTCGCGCGAGGCGCCTTGCGAAATAGCAGAGATCAAATAGCAGAAAGCAAAACGACAACGGAGAAATCAAGAATCGAAGATCAGACATCAAGACAATCCGGCCGCAGGCGTAGGGTGGGTTCTCAACCCACGCGTGAGATACGCTCCGGCCGAGTGAACGCGTGGGTCAAGGACCCACCCTACGAGTTTGATTTTTGATTTGCCCATGCGCGGCGCTGCACGAGGAACAGGATGATCTATCATCTGCTTCGCCATTTCAGTGGCTTCTTTTCTGATACCCTTCATTTTTACGCCTATCAACACGTTCTGTTCCGCGCCGTGCTGGCGATTCTAACGAGCCTGGTGATCGCTCTGCTGATCGGACCGCGGATCATCCGCTGGCTCATGCGCAAGAAGATCGGGGACCGGCCCGAGTTTCACCACGCCGCCCTCAATCAACTGACCAAGGAAAAGGCCAACACGCCCACCATGGGCGGCTTGATCATCCTCTCTTCCGCCATCGTGACGACCCTGCTGTGGGCCAAGCTCAACAATCCCTTCGTGCAGAAGGCGATCTTCGTGCTCCTGTGGTTCGGCATCCTCGGCGGCATCGACGACTGGCTCAAGCTGACCGCCGCCTCGCGCCAGCGCGGACGCAACGGGCTCTTCGCCTGGGAGAAGCTCATCTTCCAGATCGCCGGGGCGGTGCTCATCGCGTCGTTCCTGTTCTTCGACTTCGCCGAGATCGACGACGGCAAGCTGTTCTGGCTGCCCTTCTACAAGAACGGCCTGGCCTTAGCCAACTGGACCTTCATCCTCATCGCGATCTTCTATATCTCCGCCACGAGCAACGCGGTGAACCTCGCCGACGGGATGGACGGCCTGGCCGGCGGCTGCGTCGCCATGGTCAGCCTCGTCCTCGTGATCCTCTGCTACGTCGCCTCGGAGATGATGTCGCGGACCACCCCCGTGACGTGGGCGAGCTACCTGCTGCTGCCGCACATCCCCCAGGCCGGCGAGCTGAGCATCTTCTTCGCGGCCATCCTCGGCGCGGTGCTCGGCTTCCTCTGGTTCAACTGCTACCCCGCCCAGACCTTCATGGGCGACGTCGGCTCGCTGCCGCTGGGTGCCGCGATGGGCTACGGCGCCCTCGTGACGCGCAACGAGATCCTCCTTCTGATCATCGGCGGCGTCTTCGTCATCGAGCTGATGAGCGTCGTGCTCCAGGTCGGCTACTTCAAATACACGCACGGCAAGCGCCTCTTCCGCTGCGCCCCGCTGCACCACCATTTCCACCTCGCCGGCTGGAGCGAGCCCCAGGTCGTCGTCCGCTTCTGGCTCCTCGCCGCCGCCTTCGCCGCCCTCGCCTTAGCCACCATCAAGCTCCGCTAACCCGCCG
>CBFDDG010000590.1:0-2992 GCA_965603505.1 uncultured Phycisphaerae bacterium
CCGTCGGCGAAGGCGACGTTCGTGCCGTCCGCGTGCCGGACGAACGGCGGGTCCCACCATTGGGCCCTGAGGTAATGAATCGCATAGCTGTCCGGCGTGATCCGGCCCTCGTCCAAAAAGACGAGTCGATAGGCCGGACCGGGGACCGCAATCTCCGATCTCTTCTTGATCATCAACACCGTCCGGCCCACTCTCACGCCCAAGTTACCGCTGTAGGTGCCGGCGGCGTCGAAACAGCCGTTCATCCCATAGGCCGTAGAGTACGTGCGCATCTCGCCGCGAATCCCGGTCGGGCAGCGGTACACCTTTTCGGCTTTGCAGTATGGAAACAGCGCCCCGAGCCGGATGGCTTCTATCTGGATGTCTTTCGGCCGTTGTTCGCCCTGCATGAAGCCCGTGGCGCAATCGTTGCCGACCCAATAGCGCTCGCCTTTATGAGGGCCGGACGTGGGCACCGGTGCGACGGGGGCGCCGGTCGGGTCCCAGTAGGCTTCGCCGTTGACAATGTTGTCATCGTTCTCGTCGGCGTACATGATCCAGCAAAGGGTCATCGTCTTCATATGGTTGAGGCAAACCGCGCGTCGGCCCTGCTCTCTGACCCGATTCAGTGTGGGCATCAGGATACCCATCAGTACGGCGATGATGGCGATGACCACCAGAAGCTCGATCAGGGTAAACGCCTCTCGGAAGCCGCCTCTTTCGCGATTGGAAACCTTTGCACCTGTCTGGGTATCAGCCATGGCTTTTTCTCCGTCTCAAAGAGCCCAACAGCCTGCGAATCCATAGCCCTATTGTACGGCCAAACCGCCGGAGAGGCAAATCAAAGTGATAAGGGATAGGCCCCTGCAATTGATTATGGATGATTGATGATTGATGATCGGAATCCGTGCGAATCGGCGTAGATCCGGGCCTTCGCATTGATGATTGATGACTGATTATTGATCTCAGAATCCGTGTCAATCCGCGTAAATCAGTGTCTGAAAGGGGTTTATCTCTGTATCTCTCTCCGTGAAGCGGGAAGCGCAAAAAATGGCGGATTTTCACTTGACGCCGAACCTGAATCCAGGTATTATGCCCACATAACATTCAGGATAGCGATTCAATGAGAAGCAGGCAGGTGCCGATGACCAATCGTCAGTCGCAAATCGCCGGACCCCGGAGAGACGGGCGGGCCGCACGTCGAGATTGCTTCGTCGCGGCGCTCCTCGCAATGACAGGAATGGGCGTGCTCGTTCCAACAGAGAAGACATGCTTACGCGAGCGTAAGCATGGCACCGAAGCCGGGGGAATCGATCGTGCGAAACAAAGCCAATCGGCCGGGGAGCTGGCGATGCCCCGACGCTCCGCCGTGCGAAACAAAGCCAATTTGCTCGGGCCTCGCCGCGCCAAACAAAGCCAATTCGCGACGGGCGAAATAGCGGCAACTGCTGTGGGAAGAACACGTTACGACGAAAACGCACGGTGCCTCGCCCCGCGAAAACAAAGCCAATTTGCCGGGCTGTATCGGCCCTCCTGCCAAGCGGAGCACCGCATTATTCCAACATTCCAATATTCCAGTATTCCATCATTCCAGTATTCCACCTCTGCCGGCGGGCCCGTCGTGCGAAACAAAGCCAATTTGCCGGGCCCGGATCGGGCCGGGAGGCCGGAAGCTTGACGGAGCAGGGACACGGGCATAGACTCTTGGCGGCTACTGTCGGTCATCTGCGGCGGGTGCCGCGGCCGGGTGAACGGCATGGCCGGCAACGCTATCAGCCTTCGTGGAGGCTCCGTAAGACATCTGAGGTATGGGAAAGGACAACATTATGATGAGAAGACATGTGGTTGGCTCGGGTCGCTATCTTGGTCTGGCTGCAACCGTGCTGTGCCTGGTGGGTGCGGCGTGGGCAGCCAACGCCTCGGCCCAGCCCTTGAATCAGCCGCCGGAAGGGTTCGTGGCCCTGTTCAACGGCAAGGACCTGGCCGGCTGGAAGGGCCTGCTGAAGGGCCCCTATGACAATCCAGCCAAGCGGGCCGCACTCGCTCCGGACGAGAGGGCGAAGCTGCAGCGGCAAGCCGACGAAGACATGCGGGCCCACTGGAAAGCGGTCGATGGCGTTCTCGTATTCGACGGCAAGGGACGCAGCCTGTGCACCGCGAAAGACTACGGCGATTTCGAGATGCTCGTGGACTGGAAGATCGAGAAAGGCGGCGACAGCGGCATCTATCTGCGCGGCTCGCCCCAGGTGCAGATCTGGGATACGGCCAATCGCCTCGTCGGGGCCCAGGTCGGCTCCGGCGGCCTCTACAACAATAAGAAAGGGCCGAGCAAGCCGTCGAAGGTGGCGGACCGCGCCGTCGGCGAGTGGAATACCTTCAGAATCGTCATGATCGGCGAGAAGGTGACTGTGTATCTGAACGACGAGTTGGTCGTCGATGACGTTGTCATGGAGAACTACTGGCAGCGGGGCAAGCCCATCTATCCGACCGGCCAGATCGAATTGCAGAATCACGGCAATTACCTCTATTTCCGGAATGTCTACATTCGCGAGATCCTGACCGCAGAGGAAAAGCTGGACGGTTTTGTCCCGCTGTTCAACGGGCGGGACATGATCGGCTGGACGGGCAATACAGCCGGCTATTACGCCAAGAACGGCAAGATGGTCTGCGACCCGACCAAGAGCGGCGGCAACGTGTACACGGACGATGAGTACGGCGATTTCGTCTTTCGATTCGAGTTCAAACTCACGCCCGGCGCCAATAATGGCCTGGGGATCCGCGCCCCCCTCTCCGGCGACGTGGCCTACCGTGGAATGGAGCTCCAGATTTTGGATAATACGGCCGCCAAATACGCGACTTTGCAGCCGTACCAGTACCACGGCTCCATCTACGGCGTCGTCCCGGCGAGACGCGGCTACCTCAAACCGGTCGGCGAGTGGAACTATGAGGAGGTCATCGCCAAAGGCCGGCAGATCACGGTCCGGCTGAACGGCGCCACAATCGTCGATGCCGA
>CBFDDG010000591.1:0-2968 GCA_965603505.1 uncultured Phycisphaerae bacterium
TCCTGGCCGGCGGGGTGGCCCTGAACTGCGTCGCCAACGGCCGAATCCTGCGGGACGTCCCGGTTGAAAATGTCTGGATTCAGCCGGCGGCCGGCGACGCCGGCGGCGCGCTGGGCGCGGCCCTGTTCGTGTGGTATCAGCTTCTCGACAACGAGCGGCAAGTGGACGGCCGCGACAAGCAGCGGGCGTCGCTGCTCGGTCCGGCCTATACCGAGGAGCAAATCCGCCGGTTCCTCGACGCCAGAGACGCCAGGTACCACGACTACGACGATGAGCAGGCGTTGATCGAGAAAGTCGCCGAGCTGATCGACGAGGGCAAGGTCATCGGGTGGTTCCAGGGACACATGGAGTTCGGGCCAAGGGCGCTGGGCAGCCGGAGCATCATCGGCGATGCGCGAAGCGAAGAGATGCAGTCGATCATGAATCGCAAGATCAAGTTCCGCGAGTCCTTCCGCCCCTTCGCACCCTGCGTGCTGCGGGAAGACGTGGCCGAGTACTTTGAGATGCGCCCGCAGCAGGACAGCCCCTACATGCTGCTCGTGGCCGCCATTCGGGAGGACAAGCGGCTGAACTCGAAATCGGCCTCGTTGACGGGGCTCGACAAGCTCCAATCGAAGCGCAGCATCGTGCCGGCCGTCACCCACGTGGACTACTCGGCCCGGATTCAGACGGTCGACGCCGAGCGGCATCCGAGGCTGCACAGGCTGATGACCGCTTTCAAGCAAAGAACCGGCTGCCCTGTGATCATCAACACCAGCTTCAACATTCGGGGCGAACCCATCGTCTGCTCGCCCGAGGACGCCTACCGGTGCTTTCTGGCCACGAACATGGACGTGCTGGTATTGGAGAACCGCATCCTGTATAAGCAGGAGCAGCCGCAGGCCAAACAGCACGAAATCGATGAATACAAGGCCCGCTTTCAATTGGACTGAAAACGCGAAGGAACAGAACCGCTATGTCACTGATGGAAATCGAATGGCATCCGACGGGCAGGCAGTTGCGCGTATTCGGCGTCAGCGGTCTGCTGGCGTCGATTGTGGCCGCCGTCGTGCTGCTCTTCCTATGGCGCGTGGCGTTCTTCTGGGCATTGCTTGTCCTTGCGGCCGGGGGAGCGATCTTCCTGTGCAGCCTCGTCTCGCCGAGGGCCGCGAGAATTCTCTACATCGGCCTGACCCTTGTGGCCATGCCCATCGGCATGGTGGTCAGCCTGGTTCTGCTGTCGGGATTCTACTTCCTGCTGTTGACGCCGCTGGCGGTCGTCTTTCGGCTAATCGGCCGGGACCCGCTCCATCGCAGGTTCGATCCGACCGCTGGGAGCTACTGGGTGCCCCACAGGCCGAGTGAAAACATGGAACGCTACTTCCATCAGTTCTGATGCAGAGGACGCAACCGGCATGAAACCAAAGAGCGACAAAGCCGCGAAACTCGACGACCTGGCGAAACAGAAGCGTCCGTCCCTGGCCCTGGAGTTCTGGTGTTTCCTCAAGTACAACAAGAAATGGTGGCTCCTGCCAATCATCGTGACCCTTCTGATCCTGTGCCTGCTCATGCTGTTGGGCGGCTCGGGGGCGGCGGTATTCATCTATCCGCTCTTTTGAGACAGATCGTACAGGCCCAGCGCCCGGCGCAGCGGCTATCGAACCGCCCCGGGGCCCAGGAGCGTCTCGGCCACTCTTCGGATCTGGGCGGAGTTCGGATCGAGTTCGAGGGCCTTGCGAATTTCCGCTGCCCCTTCCTGACGCCTGCCCATCTTGATCAGCAGCATGCCGAGATTGCTGTGGAGCAGGGGATGATTCGGGATCACGGCCAAGCCGTCCCGGCACACGGCTAACGCCTGATCAAGCTGCCCCCCCTTGAAGAGCAGTTCTCCCAGGCCAAGGTAGGCGGGCACACAGTCCGGCTTGAATCGGATCGCCTTGCGATAGCAGTCCATAGCCACATCTGCTCTGCCCTCCTGGTGGTGGCACCATCCCATGTAGTAGTGGGCGCCCCCTGCGGTCGGCTTGATGGCGAGTTCCTTGCGATACTCGGCAATGGCGCCGCTCAGATCGCCTTTGGCCCGAAGCACCGAAGCCAGGGCGTCGTGGCCCATGTGGGAATGCGGCAGGAGCTGCTGCACGATTCGATATTGGGCTGCAGCCGCATCGTATTGCTTGAGGTCTTCGGCCAGCAGTTGGCCGTAGTCCCAGTGCAGCCGCCAATCATCCGGGGCGTCTTCAATGGTCGCTCGATACCGCTCGCCGATCCTCTCCAATGCCTCGGGGGAAAGCGAGTCTTGCAGCGATTGAAGCTCCTGCCCCAATCGCTCGACCTGCTCCTTATGATCGAGCTGTTTCGTGAACGGCGGCTTCGCCAGGAACGAATGGACGAGCGTGTCCAGCGTTTCCTGTCGGCTCCAGTCATTGTACGCGAGGCGATCCGCACACTGCTGCTGCGTAGGCGTCGTTCCTCGTGCACGGGCTGTGTCCCCGAGTCGCTCGGCGACCCTTGGCTCGATCTGCGAGAGGATGGCCCGCGCCACTTGGTAGTTGCCCGCAAAAGTGAGATGTACGTGCTCGTGAAAGAGTTTCTCTCCGGGCAGTCCGTGCGGGCTGTTGGCATCCAGTGCTTCGACGACCTCCACAAGAGAAACGCCCTGCCGGTGCATCCGACCGGCCGTCGCACGAATCACCTCGCTGATCCGCGTGTCGGCGCGGAAGCGCAGCGTATCGTGGTCGCGAGCGCGGATGTATCGGTCCCGCGCGTTCTCGTACTGCTCCAGGAGCCCGTAGCACCGCCCGAGCCGGAATTGCAGTTCGGCATACGAGTCATCGATCTCTGCCGCCTGGAGATACGACACGATAGCCTCGGCGTATTGGTCCTGCGCTTCAGAGATCATGCCCTGCCGATAGGCGGCATCCCAATTGCTGCGCTGCTCCTGCGTCAGGTCCGGCCGGTGCAGGGACGCAAAGGGCGGAGAATCCCGCAG
>CBFDDG010000592.1:0-2967 GCA_965603505.1 uncultured Phycisphaerae bacterium
GTCTTTCGACAGGTCCTCCAACGCGTCGGCCAGCGCCTCCGGACGGTGTGGATCGACGTATCGGCCGCAATCGTTCTTCTCAATGGTCTCGCCGAGCCAGCCGGGGACGTTGATCAGTACGGGTTTGCCCGCCGCCAGCGCGTCAAACATCTTGTTCGGCGACCACGTGTGCTCTTTGGCCGCACGATAGATCGTCAGGCACACGTCACAGCCGGCCACGATGCGGGCGACCTCCTCCTTGTCCGGCACTAGCGGGCTGAACACCACGTTCGTGAGCGCATACCGTCGCGCGAGGTTTTCGAGTTCGTCGCGCTTGCCGCCGCTGCCGTGCAGAACGAGCACGATGTCGTGATTGCCTCGCTGGGCCAGGATTCTCGCGGCGTCGATCGCATATTCGAGCCCATTGGCCATGCCCATCGCCCCGAAGTAGATGGCGCCGAATCGCTTGCCCAGACCCAGCCGTTCGCGCGACGCACTGCCGTCGAGATCGGGGCGGAACAGGTCGAGATCGCTGGCGTTTGGGATGACCGTGACCTTTTCAGGCGCCACGCCGGTCCGCACGATCCCATCCTTCATGCCGGGCGACAAGGCCACGATGTGGTGAGCCTTGTGATAGATCGTGTGAGCCATGCGGCGAAGCCACCAGATCGCCGCCGGATTGGCCAGGGCGCCGACGTTTTCCAGCGCCTCCGGCCAGAGGTCGCGAACCTCGAAGACGAATGGGACGTCGAAATACCGGTTCAGCGTCGCGCCCGCCAGTCCGACCGTCAGCGGAGTGTGCGTGGCAAAGATGACGTCGGGGGCCTCCAGGCCCTTGCCCGCCTGGGCCGCGGTCCAGGCGAATTGATAGAACCGGAGCATCCTCCGCCAGCCGCCCATGGTCGTACCGACGTGCGGATCGTTATACCCTCCCGCCACCGACACCACGCGAATCCCGTCGGCCTCGTGCTCACAGTACAGTTTCTTGTCGCAGACCGGAAACTCGGCGTTGGCCAGACCCGAGGTGATCATCGTCACGTCGTGGCCTTTGCCCGCCAGATAGCGGCCGAACTCGTAGGACCGCGTCCCGGTCCGACCCTTGCGGGACGCAAAGTATTGATGGATATACAGTATCCGCATGGACGTGCTCACCAGTACAGGCCCTCGTACCCCGGCCTCTGCCGGTCAACCCCCTCGATCCCCGCCAGGTCCAGGATACGAATCCCTGCATCGATCCAACTCCGGATGCGTTTCGCATCGACGGTTGCGTGATTCACGAGGATCAGATTCGCCGAGGCCAGATCCTCCAGCGATCCGACGAGCAGTTCTTCGAGGTGGCACAGCGCCTTGAGAACCTGCTCCTTGTTGCTGCCGATCAATCGCTTCGGCTGGACGACCGGATCGTAGATCCGCAATTTGATGCCTTCTCCGATCAGGGCCTTGGCAATCTTCACGTACGGGCTCTCGCGCATATCGTCGGTACCGGCTTTGAAAGCCAGCCCAACCATGCCGACGGTTTGCGGCCGATGCGCGAGAATCCGCCGGACGACATTATCGATCTGCACCTGGTTGCTCTCAAGGACTTTCTCCAGCATGGGCAGCCTGACGGACTGGAGCGAGGCCAGGCGCAGGATGGCGCGAAGGTCCTTGGGCAGACAGGACCCGCCGAAGGCCGGCCCGGGCCGAAGATAGCGCGGGCTGATGTTCAGCTTGGTGTCGGCACAGAAAACATCGGCCACTTTGCGAGCGTCCACCCCCGTCGACTTCGCGACGGACCCGATCTCGTTGGCGAAAGTGATCTTCAGCGCGTGGAACAGATTGTCGCAGTACTTGACCATCTCAGCTTCGGTGATGCTCATGCGAAAGACCGGGGCATCGTACGTTTTGTAGAGTTCGAGCAGGCGATCCGCGGCGCCGTCGCGGGCTTCGCCGACCACGATCTTAGCCGGCAGGAAGAAATCCTCCACCGCCGTGCCTTCCCGCAGGAACTCCGGATGGAAGACGAGGTCGATGTCCCTGCCGACCGTCAATCCGGATTCGCTCTCCAACAAGGGGATGATGCGCTGCTGTGTTGTACCGGGCGGGCACGTGCTGCGGAGCACAATCACCGGCCTCTCTTCGCTTTTACGAATCGCCCGGCCGATCTGCCCGATCACGGTTTCCACGGCCGTCAGGTCGATGCCGCCGTCAAAATGGGACGGCGTACCCACGCAGATCCACGCCATGTCGCTGCCGGAGAGGCCCTCTTCAGGATTGCTCGTGGCTTTCAGATGCCCGGTCTCGTGTCCGCCCGCCAGCAGCTCCGCGACGCCCGGCTCCTGAATGGGCGAGAGCCCTCGCTGCAAGTCGGCAACCTTCGCGCCGACCGGGTCGATGCCGATGATTTCATGGCCGTCCCGCAGCAGGCAGGCGCCGCTGACGACGCCGACGTAACCCATGCCAAATAGGCTGATCTTCATTGTCTCGTCCGAGAAGAGATGATTCTATCGTTCGCAAGAGCACCACGGGCCGCCTTGAGTCGAACCGGCGCGGCACGAGCACCTGTGACAGTCACGCGGTGACAATCCATACTCATACTTGCCTGCCCGGCCCATTTCCGTTATAATAGTATGTACGGCGACGATGCGGTCGGGCGCGTTGGACGCGTCCACGGTTGGAGCGTCGAAGACACGGTCCCGCTGGGACGGTTGTCTGCCTGTGTTGGCCTGCAATTGCGGGGAAGGTGCTGACAATGAGCGAGCGCTTGTCTACTCGGACACAACCGCCGAGCTTTCTCTGGGCGACTCTCATCCTTTGCGCCGGCTCTTCCCTTTCGCTCGCGAACACGGCCCTCCAGGGCTATAAGATCGCCGTTCCCACGCTGGACCCGAGCTTCTCGCCTCTGGCGGCGGAGAACCGGCCCCTCTTGTACGACCGGCTCATCGCCGATTTCACCATCGATTCCATCGACCACAGGACCCGCAGCCAGGACCGCAAGCTCAGCGACGG
>CBFDDG010000593.1:0-2955 GCA_965603505.1 uncultured Phycisphaerae bacterium
TCGGCGGAGGGGCCGGCATCCAGTCAGCTCAACTGATGGCTGAGAAGGGCGTGACGTCTGTCCTGACCGGGAATTGCGGCCCCAATGCGCATCAGACTCTCTCCGCGGTCGGTATCGAGGTGATCGTCGGATGCAGCGGCGTCGTGAGAGACGTAATCCAGCAGTTCAAGACGGGGCAGCTCGGTGCCGCCAACCAGCCGAACGTTGCCAGTCATTCCGGCATGGCCGGCGTGGCCAGTCCTCCTCAGGGCCAACCCACGCCAATCCAGGAGCCCCCGATGTCAGGAGGGGGCGGTGGCACGGGCCGCGGAATGGGGAGGGGTGGTGGTATGGGCCGGGGCCGCGGAATGGGCCGGGGCATGGGGCGCGGCGGCGGCATGGGCCGTGGAATGGACATGGGCGGTGGATTCCCAGGAGCCGATCCGGCTCCCACACTGCCACCGGGTCAAAACCTCAGCAAGGAGGACGAGCTGGCCATGCTGAAGCGGCAGGCGGAGGCCATGGCCGAGCAAATGCGCCAATTGCAGCAGCGGATTCAGCAGTTGGAACAGGAAGGATAAGTGCATGGCGGTGACGGTAGATGTGGAGAAGTGCGCGGGGTGTGGTGAGTGCGTCGAGGTGTGCCCAGTCGAAGGCATCACGCTGAAAGACGGCAAGGCGGTTGTGGACGAAGAAGCTTGTATCGACTGCGGCGTGTGTGCCGAAGCGTGCCCGCAGGAAGCAGTTGCGGTCGCCGTTTAGTGAGCGGTCCTGGCTGTTCGGCGTCAGGAACCCCATTTGATCTGGTGCCCAGTGAGAGTAGCCATCGCGAGCGGAAAAGGCGGCACGGGCAAGACAACTGTTGCCACGAATCTGGCATACGTGGCCTCGCGTAACGGGCAGAGCGTCGCGTATCTCGACTGCGACGTGGAGGAGCCCAACGGCCACATCTTTCTGAGACCACAAATAACCGACCGCAAGCCGGTGGGCACGCTGATTCCCCGGGTGGACGAGGAGAAATGCACCCACTGCGGGAAATGCGGCGAGATCTGCCAGTACAGCGCAATCGTCTGCGTGGGCCAAAAGGTTCTGGTCTATCCCGAACTCTGCCACGCCTGCGGCGGTTGCTGGTTGGTTTGTCCGCAGGACGCCATTGCCGAGGTTTTCCGCGAAATGGGTCTGCTCGAAAGCGGCCGGGCCGGGGCAGTCCAGTTTGTTCAGGGAACCCTGAACATCGGAGAGGCCATGAGCCCGCCGGTAATCAAGGCCGTCAAGGCGGCCGCTCCGGAGGCAGATCTGGTCATCACCGACGTCCCGCCGGGAACCTCGTGCCCGGTCATAGAGAGCATCCGCGACTGCGATTTCGTGCTTCTGGTGACCGAGCCGACGCCGTTCGGCCTGAATGACCTGAAGCTCGCCGTCGAAATGGTCCGGGCCCTCAAACTCTCCTTTGGAGTGGCCATCAATCGGGCGGACGTCGGCGACCGCGCGGTGCAGTTGTACTGTCGCAACAAACGCATCAAAGTCCTGGCAGAGATCCCGGACGACCGCCGGATTGCGGAGGCGTACTCCCGAGGCGAAATGGTCTGCGAAGCTTTGCCAGAGTACCAATCATTGTTTGAAGGGCTCCTGAAAGGGGTCGCTGAAAAGGAGTAGGCAAGTGTGGGATAGAGACCGGCAGACCGAGATATGCCCGCACCAAAGGTGAAAGACAAAGGCCCGGGAGGTACTGACCGACGGCAAATGCCAGCTGAACAGCCCGTGCGGTTGCTCTGCCTGGTGGCCAGACAGGTATTGAGCTGAGCAGACAAGAGACGGAGAACAGAAATGCCTATCTTCGAGTACCGCTGTAAACAGTGCGGGTATGTAACATCGTTTCTGGAAAAGGCTGGTAGCCAAAAGAGCCACCCATGCGAGAAATGCGGTTCCAAGGCGACGGAAAAGCTGTTCTCGACCTTCGCTGCTAAAACGAAACCGACCTCCAGCTTGGGTAACTCGAGCTGCCCAACGGGAACATGCCCGGTGGAATAGGCCAAGAATGCGGGTTTCGAGTGTGGGATGGCCCGGGACGCTGTGAACGACGAGTTCTATGAGCGGGTCAAGCCGCGACTGTATGAGCGGATCGGACGCGAGTTGCGCCTGGCCGGTCGGGTCCTCGATCTCGGCTGTGGCGCATGCGGGTTGGCGAAATACCTGGCACGAGTGTACCGCCAGCACGTCACCGGGATTGACATCTCCTCAGCGGACTTTCCAAAACGGCCTCGCGCTTCCAGGAACGCGCGAATTCGCTGCGTTCGACAGGATGCGGCTCATCTGGATTTCGCAGCGAATGAGTCCGTGGACGCGGTTGTAGTGATGTGGGCGCTGCACGAGATGAAACACGCCAGGAGAACCCTGCGGGAAGCCAGGCGCGTCTTACGCCCCGGCGGGGAGATCCTGATTGTGGAGTTCCCACGGGATTCGCTGGCGCATCGCCTGTGGGGTGAGGATTACTACAGCCCGGAGGAGTTGGCCGCGATGCTCGACAGTGCTGGCTATCAGGAAACCACGGTGCGATTGATTGAGCAGCGACAGGTCATTTGGGCCAGAGGTTTCCGCCCGGAACGGCTCCGGAAACGGGGAACTGCTTTATGAAAGAGGTGGTCATAATCAGTGGCAAGGGCGGGACAGGCAAGACATCCATTGTGGCTTCATTCGCCGCCCTGGCCGATAAGTGCGTGGTAGCAGACGCCGACGTTGACGCGGCCGACCTGCACCTAATTCTCGACCCGACGATTGTCCGTCGAGAGCAGTTCTCGGGAGGCTCTCGGGCGAGGATCATGTCAGGGCACTGCACCGCGTGTGGCAAGTGCGAGGAGATCTGCCGTTTCGATGCGATCACTTACGACGGTCCGGGAAACGGGAGGGTAAGCAGGACCTACCGAATCGATCCGATCGCCTGCGAGGGCTGCGCCGTTTGCGCCTACTTCTGTGCAG
>CBFDDG010000594.1:0-2935 GCA_965603505.1 uncultured Phycisphaerae bacterium
TTTGAAGAAAAACCCTGATGGCACGTCTTTGGAAACAGAAGCTGAATTCGCAGCCCGATCCGAACGGCGGGCCAGTTCAGGAGAAATCGGAATTGAGCGGTGTATGCCAGGAAAATACGATCACCCTATGCGACTCGCGCCAGAGTCCCCGGGAGGCGTTTGAAGCCATCGCCAGGCGTCACATGAAGGACGCCTACTTCATAGCCCTGGGCCTGGTCGGCAACCAGGAGGATGCTCTGGAGTTGTCGCAGGAGGCGTTTTATCGGGCCTACAAGCACTATGACCAGCTCGTTTCCAAGGGGAAGTTTTTCCCCTGGTTTTACCAGATCCTTCGGAACCTGTGCTTCAGCCATCTGCGGAAGCGGCGGGTTCGGCGGGCCGGCTCGCTGGACGACGAAGACGGGGGCTGTCCGGAGCCCCAGATGCCCGATTGTTTCGATCCCGGGATGATCGCCGAGAGAAACGAGGCCAAAGATCGAGTCTGGAACGCGATCAGCCGACTCGACGAGAAACATCGGGAAGTGATTATCCTGCGGCATTTTCAGAATATGTCCTATGAGGAGATGTCCAAAGTGCTTTTTTGTAACAAGGGGACGGTGACAAGCCGTCTGTTCTACGCCCGCCAACGGTTGAAAGAAATACTGGACCATGAGAGCGGTTCCCCCAATGCGCAAGGTGGTGTGTGGGAGTGCCAGGAAGGAGGTCAGACGCAATGACCTGCCGGGATCACAAAGACCTCATGATGGCTTACCTGGATAACGAATTGAACGAAGAGCAACGACGAGCCTTCGAGGAGCACTTAGCCTCGTGTCCCGATTGTGCGCGGGAGTTGAAAGAGTTCCGGAAGCTCAAACAGATGACGGATTGCGTGGCCTTCGTCGAGCCGGAGGACCGCATCTGGGAGCAATACTGGAACCATGTCTACAACCGGGTCGAGCGCTGCACGGGATGGATCCTGTTCTCTGTGGCCGCGATCGCCCTGTTTATCTACGGCGGCTTCAAGCTCATCGAGAGCGTCATCCAGGACCCCACCGTCGGGGCCCTGATGAAGATCGGCCTGCTCGCCCTGCTGGGCGGGCTGGTCATATTGTTTGTCTCCGTGTTGCGGGAGAGGGTATACTTCTGGGGCAAGGATCGTTACAAAGACGTCAGGAGATAACACTATGCTGCTGTCAACGACGGATACGATACCGGGAAAGAAGGTCGTCAAGCACCTCGGCCTGGTCCGGGGCAACACCATCCGGGCCCGACACATTGGCCGGGACATTCTGGCGATCCTGCGCAACATTGTCGGTGGGGAGATCAGCGATTACACGAAGCTGATGGGCGAATCGCGTGAGCAGTCGATCGACCGGATGGCGGAGGAGGCGAAGAAACTGGGGGCCAACGCGGTGGTCGCGATTCGGTTCTCGACTTCCGAGGTTATGAACAGCGCCGCCGAGATTCTCGTGTACGGCACGGCGGTAGTCGTCGAATAGAAAGGAAATGCGATGGACTTTCTGAGAGATTTCGCCCAACCGGAAGTGATTTGGTTTCTCATCGGCCTGGTGCTTCTGTTCGCCGAGATGATGATCCCGGGCCTCATCATCGCCTTCTTCGCGTTCGGGGCGTGGGTCGTTGCTACGGTGAGCCTGTTTAGAGCGCTGAGTCTGAACGAGCAATTGGCCCTGTTCATCGCAAGCTCGGTCCTGTCGCTGGTGGTGGCCCGGAGCTGGCTCAAGGGCCTGTTCAGCGGGTACGTCAGCTCGCGGCAGGAGCCGAACGTGAACCTGAATGATTGCCTCGGGCAACGTGTGGTGGTCATTGAGAAGATCACGCCGAAGTTGCCCGGCAAGGTGGAATTCCACGGGACCTCATGGCTCGCCGCGGCGGATGAGGAAATCGCCGAAGGCAGCGTCGTCGAGATCGAGGAAAAGGATAATCTTACGCTCAAGGTGAAACGCGTATAGGACGGACCCTGTATGCCCAACGGAGTCACTGGAACCCAGAAATCGTAGACAATACTTGCAGTGAGAGGAGAACACTTATGTTAGCACAAACCATCATCAGCCCGCTGACCATCATCCTGATTGGCGTACTCGTCTTTGCGTTCATCGTCTTCCTCAGGACGGTCCGCATCGTGCCGCAGAAACAGGCGTACATCATCGAGCGGCTTGGCAAGTACTCGACGACCCTCGAGGCTGGCTTCCACATCCTCATGCCGTTCGTGGACCGAGTGTCCTACAAGCACACGCTCAAGGAACAGGCCATCGACGTGCCGCCGCAGCAGTGCATCACGAAGGACAATATCGCCGTGGAGGTCGACGGCATTCTGTACATGCAGGTCGTGGACGCCAAGAAGGCGTCCTACGGGATCGACAACTATCGATTCGCCTCCAGCCAGCTCGCGCAGACCACGATGCGAAGCGTCATGGGCAAGCTGGACCTGGACAAGACGTTCGAAGAGCGGGAGAAGATCAACACGGTCATCGTGGAAGCCGTCGATAAGGCGTCCGACCCGTGGGGCGTCAAAGTCACGCGCTACGAGGTGAAGAACATCCTGCCGCCGCAGAGCATCAAGGACGCGATGGAGAAGCAGATGCGCGCCGAGCGGGAGAAGCGGGCGACCATCGCGGAGTCGGAAGGTGACCGGCAGGCGAAGATCAATCGCGCCGAGGGCGTTCGTCAGGAGATGATCGCTCGCTCAGAGGGCGAGAAGCAGAAGCGGATCAACGAGGCGGAAGGCCGGGCCGTCGAGATTCAGAGGGTCGCCGAGGCGACGGGGGAAGGCATCCGTAAGATTGCCGCCGCCATCAGCGAGAAAGGCGGCGCCGACGCCGTCAACCTGCGGATTGCCCAGCAGTACCTCGACGAGTTCGGCAAGTTAGCCAAGACGAACAACACGATGATCATCCCGAGCGATCTGGCGGACATCGCCGGCGTGATCAAGACCGCC
>CBFDDG010000595.1:0-2923 GCA_965603505.1 uncultured Phycisphaerae bacterium
TTAGTGCAAGATCTTCGGCAGCCTGGGCTTGAAGAACGGCGGCTTTTCGCGTAAATAAGAACTTTTTGGCGGCCCGTGACGTATTATGGGCATCGCTTTCGCGTGCCAAGAGACCGGCCCATCCGGCCGGACAGGTTTGAGGGATTTACAGGTTGATAGTTTTGGTTGGGGTAAGTCCTTATGGCAACGGATGTGAAGCAGATCAGTAGCCTGGTCCAGGAAAGAAGTGAATTTGTGCGGGCCCTGTTCTCAGAATTGGACAAGGTCATCGTCGGCCAGCAGTACATGCTCGAACGAATGCTCATTGGTTTGCTGGCCAATGGGCATATTTTGTTGGAGGGCGTGCCGGGGCTGGCCAAGACGCTGGCGGTGACGGTCCTGTCGCGGGCAATCGACGCCGATTTCCGCCGGATTCAATTCACGCCGGACCTGCTGCCCGCCGACCTGATCGGAACCCAAATCTACCGCCAGTCCGACGGCGAGTTTTACACCCGTAAGGGGCCGATCTTCGCCAACATCATCTTAGCCGACGAGATCAACCGGGCGCCGGCCAAGGTCCAGAGCGCGCTGCTCGAGGCCATGCAGGAGCGACAGGTCTCCATCGGCGAGCAGACATTCCCCCTGCCCCAGCCCTTCCTTGTGCTGGCTACGCAGAACCCCATCGAGCAGGAGGGGACCTATCCGCTGCCCGAGGCCCAGCTCGATCGGTTCATGCTCAAACTGAAGATCGATTATCCCAGCAAGGAGCAGGAGCGGCTGATCCTCGACCGCATGGCTGTGACCGATAAGAAGTTTGATATCAGCCCCGTCATCAAGCCGGCCGATATCGCCGAGGTGCGTTCCATCGTCGATGAGATCTACGTCGATGAGAAGGTGAAGGACTACATCGTGGATATCGTCTGTGCCACGCGGGACCCGAAGAAGTATGGGCTGGAGCTTGGCAGCTTCATCAGTTATGGGGCGTCGCCGCGGGCGACCATCTACTTGGCGGTGGCGGCCAAGGCCCATGCCTTCGTCCAGCAGCGGGGCTACGTCACGCCGCAGGACGTCAAGAGCATCGGCCCCGATGTGCTCCGGCACCGCGTGATCGTCAGCTACGAGGCCGAGGCCGAGGATAAGACCAGCGAGGATATCATCCAGGCCATTTTCGACAACATCGAGGTGCCGTAACTGAGATAGGAATCTTCAGTCTTCAGTCCTGAGTCCGTTGTTGTCACTCAGAACCTGAGACTTGAAACCGGCATGATACGCGAAGATCTCATAAAGCGAATTCGGCAGATTCAAATCTACACTTCCCGCGTGGTGAATGCGAGCTTTGCCGGCCAGTACGAGAGCGTGTTCAAGGGGCGGGGGATGCAGTTCGACGAGGTCCGCGAGTACATGCCGGGCGACGATATCCGGGCGATCGACTGGAACGTCACCGCTCGCACCGGCAAGCCCTTCATCAAGCGGTTCGTCGAGGAGCGCGAGCTGACGGTGCTCTTCGCGGTGGACCTGAGCGCCTCGGGCGAGTTCGGGACCGTCAGCCAGATGAAGAACGAGTTGGCGGCGGAATTCTGTGCGGTCCTGGCGTTCGCCGCGGCCAAGAACAACGACAAGGTCGGCCTGCTGATCTTCACGGACCGTATCGAGCTGTTCATCCCGCCCAAGAAGGGCAGCCGGCACGTCCTGCGCCTCATCCGCGAGCTGCTCTACTTCAAAATGCCCAAACGCAAGACCGACATCCCGCTGGCGATGGACTACGTCGCCAAGGTGATGCGCAAGCGGGCCACCGTGTTCCTGGTCTCCGACTTTATCGAGACCGGCTTCGGGAAGCCGCTGGGTCTGCTGAACAAGCGGCACGATGTGATCGCCGTGCCGGTCCGGGACCGTGTGGAGATCGCCATGCCTTCGGTCGGCCTGATCGAGGTGCAGGACGCCGAGACCGGCGAGGTCATGCTCGTCGATACGTCGAGCCGGAGGTTCGGCAATCAATACGGGGGCCACAGCTCAGAGCGGTTCAAAGAGCTCACGAGCATGTTTCGCTCCAGCAATGTGGATTTCATTCCGATTACGACCGATAAACCGTACATGAACGATTTGATTCAATTTTTCCATATGCGGCATCGGCGCTATTGATGCGAATCGGTTCCGGACAGGTGAGGATGTAGACGACGATGGCAGAGAAGCTGGATTTCTCGCTTCCTGAGAAGAAGCCTCGGGGCTCGGCGCCCGGCACGCTGACCGTGCTGCTGCTCGTTCTTCTTGTGGCTCTCGCAGGGGCGAATTTGATCGTTGCACGGTCGGGCCGGAAGCCCGCGCCTCCGACCTCGGCCTGCGGCCTTTCCACAGAGCAGGTCAAAGCCCTGGCGACCAGGCTGGCGCAGCGGAATTTGTATGAGCAGGCGGCGGCGACCTGGCAGGACTATTTAGCCACGGCCGAGCTCACGGGCCCCGAGCGAGCCGGAATCCATTTGCAGGTTGGAACCTTGCTGGAAAAGGCCGGTCTCTACGCCGACGCCATCGAGCAGTTTTATCGCAGCGAGGCGGCAGCCGAGGTCGAGGAGCTTCGCTCGCAGCTCAACGCCCACGTCAAGGAATGCTTCGAGCGGATGGGCGAGTTCTCCGCCCTACGCTACGAGCTGATGGATCGCACCAGCCTGAATCCGGCGGAAGCCGCCGGCGGCAAGGTCGTGGCGGAAATCGGTGCCGAGAAGATCACGGAGGCCCAACTCGACGCGCTGATCAAGGAAGACATCGAAGACCGGCTGGCGTCGATCAAAGCGTTCGTGACGCCGGAGCAGTTCGGCGAACAGAAAAAGCAGGTGCTGGAGCAGTTCCGCAATCCGCAGGTCAGGCAGGAATTCCTCCAGAACTGGCTCGCCGAGGAGATCCTGTACCGCCAGGCGCTCGAAGAGGACTTGCGCGACAAGCCCGAAGCCAG
>CBFDDG010000596.1:0-2917 GCA_965603505.1 uncultured Phycisphaerae bacterium
CCGGCAAGGAGTACGCGGTCTACTTCACCGACGGCGGACAGGTCGATCTGGATATCAGCCCGATGGCCAAGCCCGTGAAGGTGCAATGGCTGGACATCATGAGCAGCAAGTGGCGCGAGCCGCAGACGATCGCAGCGGAAAAGACCTTGAAACTCGAATGCCCCGGGAAAGGGTACTGGGTCGTGCTGGTCAACTGACCGACGCGCTTGTTTATGGATCCTCATGCCGAAACGCAAGCAGACAGAAACGAAGATATACACGGTTACACAGGCCAACTCCCTCGTGCGCGATGTCCTGGAGGCCCATCTGCCCTCCCGGCTGACCGTGAAGGGCCAGATCACCGATTGGAAACGGCACCAGAGCGGGCACTGCTACTTCAGTCTGAAGGACGAAGACTCGGTCCTGCCCTGCGCGATGTGGCGGAGCAGTTTCACGAAGATCAAGTTCAAGCCGGAGAACGGCCTGGCCGTCCTGGCCAGCGGGTCGATCGATCTCTACGTGCCACAGGGCCGGTACAAACTCATCGTTACGGAGATGATCCCGGCGGGCATGGGGGCGCTGCAACTGGCCTTTGAGCAAATGGTTAAGAAGCTGGAGGCCGAGGGGCTGTTCTCCGAAGCGCACAAGAAGCCGATCCCGAAGTACCCGCGGCGGATCGGGATTCTGACGAGCGAGTCGGGTGCGGCGGTCCATGACATCGCCGACAGCATCCACAACCGCTGGCCGTGCGTCCGGCTGTTTCTGTATCCGGTGCCGGTGCAAGGTCCGGGGGCGGCCGAAGCGATTGCCGCCGCCCTGCGCGACGTGAACCGGCGCAACGAACGGCTGGGGCTCGATCTGCTCATCGTCGGCCGCGGCGGCGGGTCCCTGGAGGACCTCTGGGCCTTCAACGAAGAGCCGCTGGCCCGCGCCATTTTCGAGTCGTGTACTCCCATCATCAGCGCGGTGGGGCACGAGGTGGACGTCACGGTTGCGGACATGGTGGCGGATGCCCGCGCTTCGACGCCGACCAAGGCGGGCGTCGTGGCGGTGCCGGACCAGAAGGAGGTGCTGCGCGACCTGGCCCACCAGCAGAAGCGATTGACGGGCAGCGTCCAGGGCCGACTGGGTCTCTGCGGCGAGTATCTCCGCACGATTTTAGCCAGCGCCGCCTTCAAGAATCCATTGCTGCCGGTCCTGAATCGCGAACAGCACGTGGATGACCTGATGTGGGGGCTGGCCGATGCGATGAGAGCGGCACTGGTTCAGAAGCAAAAAACTCTGGGGAGCTATCAGGAGCCGGTAGCGAGGATTGAGCCGCACCGGTTGCTGGGCCGAATGACGGTCGCGCTGAATGAGCTTGAGGGTCGCGGCCGAGCCGCCATGATCAAGACTTTGAGCGACAAGACCCTGGAGATCACCGCACGGGAGAATCGCCTCGCCGGGCTCAATCCGAAGTCGGTCCTGCATCGCGGGTACAGCATCACGATGAACAGGCAGACGGGCAAAGTCGTGCGGATGCTCAATGACGTTCAGCTCGACGATCTTCTCGTAACGGAGCTGGCCGACGAGAATTTGATTGAAAGCCGGGCCACGAAGAAGGTAGAAAAGAGCAGATAGAAGCCGTCCGAAAGCCGGACGCGCGACGGGAAAGACGTTCGATGGCTGAGAAAAAACGTAAGGACGACATCAGCAAGCTGAGTTTCGAGGAATCGATCCGGCAGCTCAAAGAGATTGTCGACAAGATCGAGCAGGGCCAGATCCCTCTGCAAGATAGTCTCGATCAGTACGAGAAGGGTATGTCCCTGATCAAGCACTGCCGAAGCATCCTGCAGAAGGCGGAGAAACGGATTGAGAAGATCTCCCGGGAGCAGGAGGCCGAGGAAGAAACGGCCGAAGAACAGACCGAGCCGGAGTCCTCAAGCGACCAGCCCGATCCGGATGATAAGGGCTTGTTTTAGCCGTGAGGACCGCATCCGGCGGGTCGTTGCGAGCGTGGCGGAATTGGCAGACGCGCCAGGTTTAGGTCCTGGTGTCCGTAAGGACGTGTGGGTTCGAATCCCTCCGCTCGCATTCGTGTGCAATCGGATGCACGACAGGCGCAGGAGCAATCATGCACAGGAATGTTGGCGTATTGATCGTTGGTCTCATTTCCATGGTGCTGATGCCCTCCTGTCGGCGTCCGCCGGTGCAGGATGTCCCGACGGGCACCTTGGCGGTGCTGGGGGCCTTCGAGCAGGAAGTGAGTCTGCTCGGCGAGATGCTGACGGCTGCAGAGTCGCGCTCCATCGAGGGGATCACGTTCACGTCGGGGCGGCTGGACGGCAAGCCCATCGTGCTGGCCTGGACGGGGGTCGGCAAGGCGAACGCGGCCATGACCACGACGCTGCTGCTCGAACACTTCCGGCCCGCACGGGTCATCCTGACCGGGATCGCCGGCGGCGTCGATCCGAATCTCCAGCCGGGCGACATCGTCATCGCCGAGCAGACGGCCCATCACGATATGGGCATCCTCTGGTCGGATGGGATCGAGCATGGGGGTGTGAAGAATCGATTGACGGGAGACACGAACCCGGTCTTTTTCCCGGCCGATCCCAATCTTCTGGCCGTCGCCCGCCGGGCCGCCGAGCGAGCGACGTTCGAGCCCGTCTCCCGCAAGACGGGCGACCGGCCGCCGCGAGTTGTCTGCGGCACGGTCGTCACGGGAGACACCTTCGTGGCCTCGGAAAGCGCGTGCGCGGAATTCGTGGAGAAACTCGGGGCCGACGCTGTAGAGATGGAAGGGGCTGCCGTCGCCCAGTTATGCTATCAGCGCGCCGTCGGATGCCTGGTCATCCGGAGTATCGCCGACAAGGCCGACGAGAGCGCGATCGTGGATAAGCAGAAGTTCTACGCGACGGCCGCCAAGAACTCGGCGACCCTCGTCGCCAGGATGATC
>CBFDDG010000597.1:0-2909 GCA_965603505.1 uncultured Phycisphaerae bacterium
CCGTCGCCGGTCCAGCCGAGCAGGACCGGTCGCTCGCTGATGGTGAACCGCGCCCAGACGTAGCCGGGCAGCGGCCCCATCCTGAAGTTCGGAGGGGCCAGCTCGGAAAGCGGACCATGGTAGCCGGCCGGCACGGGGAAGTTGACCAGCGCATGCTCCGGCACCAGCGACCGTCTGCATGGCGCGGCCCGGCCCCATTGGCCGTCATGGTTCCAGTCCATCAGGAGGTTGACATACGCGTCGTCCCAGGTGTTGTTGTGGACCTGAATGTCGATGTCCACGCCCCAAATGGCGGTATAGCACGCGTTGCTCATGGACTGCAGGCCCGTGAAGATCAACGGGTAGATGTCCTCGTAACCAACGGGCCCTCTGATCGTGTACGCCCGTGGCGTGATTATGCCGGCGTCGTTATCGTTCATCCCCTCGTCGCCATCGTACGCGTCGGGCGTGAAGACGGGACAATCGCCCGCATTGCCGTCACGCTCGCGATCCACCTTGCGCCCGAAGTAGATCTTTCCCGTGCCCGCATGTTCGATCCAGGCGGCCGGGCCGACCTCAACGCAGGTCGGGAACTGGCCCCGGATCTTCCGGGGGGGATACGCCACGGCTCCCTCCGGGGCGTCGCCGAAATCGCGGTCTTCCATTGGGGGCATCTGGATGATCTTGGGCACACACTCGTGTCCAACGCGGCCTTCCACACGGATGTTCTCGCCGCGGATATCAATCGAGATCCATTGCGGGCACAGTGCAGGGATTTCGACGGTGGCCTTCACCGTCACCGGCTTGGTCACGCTGGTTCGCGGAATGAACACTGTCTCCTGAATGAACTGAAATGCCAGCCCGGGATTGTTCGGGTCCGGCAAAGGCGGGGCAAGCTCGTCCCGCGGCCAGGTCGCTCGCGTCCAGTTCACGGACGCTTCGATGACCCCGACTTTGCCCGCAGACAGGTCCAGCCTCTGAGCCGTCAGTTCCACGTCGACGATCTTCTTGCTGTTCGGGTCCGGATCGCCGTTATAGAACCACTGCACCAATTGCCCCGTGTGGGGGTAATGATACCACGTTCCCTTGTCGAAGCCCGTGCCGCCTCCTGTGACGACCTTCCCACGTTTTCCGAGGTCCAACGTGAATTGGTCTTCTGCGGCCGAGGCGAGAGACCACCCTGCAACCAGAGTTACCAGGGCCACGGCCAGCGCATACTTGCTGAAAAGTTGCTTCATCGTGCTCATACCTCATCCTCCCAAAAGTGGCTTTGCGCACGGTTCGTACGGTGTCCTTGGAGTGGCCTGATTGCACTGTGCCCGCGCACAGACTCCTTCAAGCCTTCCGTGGTAGATCGACCTGTGCGGCACGCTCCTCAAGCAAAAAGTGCGGGCACGAAGTGAAAACCACTTCAACCACCTCCCGGCGCACTGTTCTGCGAGCCTCCCTTATATCACATCCCCGCCGAGAAATCAAGCAAGAAGTTATCGGGCGACCCCGAACGCGCCGGCCGCCCCGGAACGGACGCCGCCCCCGGCGGCCTCTTCCGCCGCCCCGCTTCCGCCAATCAGTCCTGGCTGCCATGCTTGCGCGAGCGCAAGCATGTCTGCAAACAGACCAAGAAAAGCGACGCTCGGAGCACGCACGGCCGCGCGCCCCGCCCTGAGAAAACTGTTAGATCGAATGCTCCGACAACGTTACGCTCTGGAAGACCCGGCGAAACGCCTTCGTCGCAGGAACAGACCACCGGCGGAAAGAAGCAGCACCGTAGCCGGTTCCGGGACCCAGGCGAAGTCGTCGAAGTACATGGCCGTATGGTCAGAGCGCAAGACGATCTTGCGAAGGGTGAAGCAATCCGTACTCCCATAGGTGAATTCGGTCGCAAGTCCAACGCTGCCGGTCTTGCCGTTGAGCTTGAGCCCGAACCAGTCTTCCTCTGAATCGAAATCGATGTTCAGGGAAAGCGTGTTCCACTTGTCGCCCAGAAGGGGCATATTCGTGGACTTCCAGCTATTGGACGGTCCGTCAAAGAAATCGAGCGAGTTTGTGGAGCCGGCCCGATTGTGGGCTAACCACGCGATCATCTGCTCATCCCCCACAGCATCCTCGCCGAAGATCTGAATGCTGAAGCTGAAGACTTCGGGCGGCTTGAGGCTGAATCGCAGCTCCTGAGCGCCGCTCGGCTTGAGTCCCGTATCGTTCCACCATGTCACGGCGCCTTGTCCATCGGCCGGGGCGCGAAGCTGAAGGGCTTGATCGCTCTCGCCTTCGGGGATCTTCACGTATCCATCCCAGCCGGCCCAGTTCGAATGCCCGGCGGTCCAGGAAGTGCCCTTTTGGTGGATCGTCTCATCCAGGGGATAGGCTTCAAAATCCTCCGTCCAGTACACAATCTCTCCAACGGCCGATTCGCAGGCAGCGTGGAGAAAACAAGCACAAACACCTAAGAACAAAGCTCGCACGAAATACTTGCCGTCCATACCAATCCTCCCTTAAGTCCCCGACCACAAAGAAGCCCGAACCGGATTGCCCGGGTCACATTGACTCCACTTCTCTGCCTTCTCATCTACGCCCTATAATACCAAATGCCTACCGAAAATGCGACTATTGGATACGGGCGCATTTGCCTGCCTCTCGCAGAGGCTCAAACCCGGGGCAGACGGTCGAGTGTGTGTCCATTAGCCCCCCAACCGGCTTTCTTGCCCGTCCGAGGCTCGCAATGCCGGGCACCCGTTCACAGCAGGAGAAGCTATGCTTGCGCAAGCCTGAGCATGGCCCACCACCGCTCCATCGCCCCACCGAGCCACCATTCCATTCTTCCATTCCTCCCCCCCCTTCCATGCCGGAGGGGGTGTCTTGACTCAACCGTATGGGGCTGTATGCTATCGGGACGATTGCATTAGGCACTTTCAGATAGGGGTCACAATGCA
>CBFDDG010000598.1:0-2907 GCA_965603505.1 uncultured Phycisphaerae bacterium
GGCTGATCTGGGCCGAGGCCATCGCCGTCATCCACGAGGCCAGGGCCAACCCGCGTCAGTTGTGGCTGCACGAGGACAGCAAGGAGGCCTTCGCGGCCCTCGTCAAGATGGCGAGAGAGAAGGCCGCCGAGGCTAACGACGCCGGACATCGACCGGTCCTCGTCGCGCAGTTGACGCACTCGGGTCGCTACAGCAAGCCGGAAGGCGTTGGCAAGCCGATCATTCCACAGCGCGATCCTTATCGCGATCCGCTGGCCCCGCAGCAGAAGCCCGATCCAAATCGAAAGAGCCGAATCCCGGACGACTGGCCCTTGGTCACGGATGAATATCTCGATCAGCTTCAGGAGGCATACGTCCAGGCGGCGCGCATCGCATTCGAGGTCGGCTTCGACGCCGTGGACATCAAATCGTGCCACGGCTACCTCATCAACGAACTTCTGGCCTGTCGCAACCGGCCGGGCAAGTACGGCGGCTCGTTCGAGAATCGGACGAGATTCCTGTTGGAGGTCATCGACCGGATCCGTGGCGAGCTGGGCGACGAGGCCCGCATTGTCACGCGGCTCGGAATCTATGACGCCATCCCCTATCCTTACGGCTGGGGCGTGGACCGGAACGATTATACGAAGCCGGACCTGACCGAGCCGAAGAAACTGATCGGCCTGCTACAGCAGCGCGGCGTGGAGCTCATCAACATCACGATCGCCAACCCTTACTACAACCCGCACGTGGGCCGGCCCTTCAATGAGCCGATTATCGGAGGCTACGACGAGCCGGAGCATCCTCTGGCGGGCGTAGCACGTCTCACCGGCCTGACGGGCGAAATCCAGAAGCAATTCCCCGATGTCGCTCTCGTCGGCACCGGCTATAGCTGGCTGCGAACGCTCTTCGCGAACGTCGGGGCCGCCAACAAGGCCAATGGCCTGGTGACGCTGGTTGGCGCGGGCCGGATGGGGTTCGCCTATCCCGACTTCGCAAGGGACATTGTCAGGGACGGACGAATGTACACGGACAAGGTCTGCGTCGGCTGCAGCGCCTGCACACAGATCATGCGGGACGCGGGGAGGACCGGATGCGTGGTGCGAGACAGCGAGGTCTACGGCCCGATCTTCAGGCACGGCCGCATGAGCGACCGCGACAACCTGCTGCGCCTGGCCTCCACCTGCCGGACGTGTCAGGAGCCGACGTGCCAGCTCGGCTGCCCCGCCGGGATCGACATCCCGCAGTTCATCAGCCTGTTCCTCGATGGCAAGGACCGCGAGGCGTATGAGGTCATCCGAAAAGCGAACATCTTCCCGGAACTCTGCGCGTGGTTGTGCCCCGTCGAGCAGCAATGCCAGGGCAACTGCCTGCAGGGATTCATCGGCGACGGTCCTCTTCCGATCGCGGAAATTCAAAGGCATCTCGCCGAACAGGCCAACAAGAACGGCTGGTCCAGGCTGCGCATCCCCGAGAAGGCGACCGGGAAAAAGGTCGCGATCGTCGGCGCCGGTCCGGCGGGGCTGGCCTGCGCGGCGAAGCTTCTCGAGGCCGGACATACCGTGACGATCTTCGACAAGAACACCGCCTTCGGCGGTTTGGTCGAGTCCGTCATCCCAGCGGACCGGCAATGCGATGCACTGCGAAACGAGATCGCGGCCGTCTTCGCCGATGTGCCCAAGGACCGTATGATCCTGGTTCTCGGGCGCAAGCTGGATGCGAAGCACAACCTCGATGAGATCCTCTCTGAGGGCTTCGACGCCGCCTTCATCGGGCTCGGCCTGTCGGAGGCCGTCAGCATCGCCGGAAGGCGGATCGAAGGCTTGTGGAATGCGATGGACTTCTTGTTCGCGGCGAAGCTGGGCAATGGATTGAGGCTGACGGGCAAATCGGTCGCGGTCATCGGCGGGGGCAATACGGCAATGGACGCGGCCGTCACGGCCGCCGAGCTCGGGGCCCGCGATGTGTATGTGATCTATCGGCGGTCCTTCAGGGAGATGCCCGCCTGGAGCGGCGAGCGGGACCGCGCCATCCAGAGAGGCGTCCATTTTCTCGTCCTGACCCAGGCACTCGAATATCACGGCTCCAAAGACAAGCTCACAGGAATGAAGCTGTGCCCCACGCGTTTGGGCGCTGCCGACCGAACCGGCCGTCGCAAGCCCGAATCGATCGAGTCGAGCGCCTATGAACTGGACATGGATATGGCGGTCGAGGCCCTCGGCCAGAAAACGCCCGCGGGCATTGAGAACGTGCTTGGCGGCATCGATTTCGAGCGTGGACTCATCCGCACAAAGAGCGACTCGCAGGCAACTGCGCGCCGGGGTGTCTTCGCCGGGGGCGACCTTGTCCGCGGGCCATCGACGGTCGTCGCCGCCGTCGCCGACGGCATGAAGGCGGCGGCAGAGATTGACGTATTCCTCAAACAGCATTGAAGGGACTTCAGCATGGCAGACAGACCCGTGGCGATTGTCACAGGCGGCAGTCGCGGCATTGGCAAGGGCATCGCCCTCGAGCTGGCCGGGCTCGGCTATGACCTCGTGATCGCTCACTTCGATTTCGACGAGCAAGGAAAGCCGGACGAGACCAACGCCCTCAAAACGCAAAAGGAGGTCCAGGCTCTGGGCGCACGGTGCGAGATCCTGCGGGCGGACATCAGCGAGAGTGAGGACCGCAAGAAACTGGTCGAGCTGGCCAGGAGCAAGTTCGGCCGATGCAACTTGCTGGCCAACAACGCCGGCGTGGCCCCATCGAAGAGGATGGACCTCCTCGATGCCACGGAGGAGAGCTTCGATCGCGTCCTGAACATCAACCTCAAGGGACCCTATTTCCTGACACAGATGGTCGCTAACTGGATGATCGAGCAGAAGAAGCAGAACCCCGAAGGCGAGTACCGCATCGTGAATACCGGCTCGATCTCGGCGTACACGAGCA
>CBFDDG010000599.1:0-2902 GCA_965603505.1 uncultured Phycisphaerae bacterium
AGCCGTAGCGGCGGCGCTTGTGTATACACTCGCAGGAAAGATGAAGGCAACATCGCCTGCCGACCGGACCGACTCGCCACGGCCCTCTGTGGAAACATCCCGCCAGACCAAACAGGTGACGGCCGAGCTGCCGGCACAGTGGACCTCCGCCTCACCCGAACAACCGCCAGAGCCAGTCAACCTGAGCCTTCCGACCCCGGAACCGGTGTCGCTGCGACTGGCGGACAAGCTCTATCTGCGACGTGATTTCGAGCCTGCCGCCGCGATGTACGACCAACTCTACCGGCGATTGCCGGTCAGCGATGAGAACCTGCCGCTGCGGGATTTCCTGCTGCTGCGAATGGCCCTGTGTCACCGGAACAGCGGCCATATCCCGCAGGCCGACGGCATGTTCCGAACCGTATCGCTCAGCCGGCTGCCGATCCTGAGGACCTTGGCACGGTACCACCAGAGCACGATGCTCATCCGTCGAAACCGCTACCTTGAGGCGGCGACAAAGGCGTATCAGACGATCGCTTTGATCGAACTGGTGGACTACGACAGGAAATGGACCGCAGCCGTTCAGCAGCAGTGCTGGTTTCTCGTGGCCGAAGTCATGACACGCGATCTCCTGACATTGGCCGACGCCGACACGGATCTGCCGCCGGAACTCTGGAGGCAACATCCGGACATCGATCCGTTCGTCAATCTGGAAGAACCGCAGTTGCGGATCTTCCTGACCTCAGGGGCCGAGAAGCTCAATGAAGCTCTGCTCAGTCCGCAAATTCGCGGCATCGATGACGAAGGGGCGGCGGGCCACTGGTCGGTCATCTGCAACGGCGCCTCGATCGAAGAGCTGCTGGCGCGGTTCGCCGCGAACGCGGGCCTCAACCTTCAGTGGACCGACGATGGAGCAAGGGCTCTTGCCGAGGATAGCGTGCGTAGAAGACCGGTGTATCTCTACCTCGCCTCGGCCACACCCCAGCAGGTCATCGCCACGGCGGCCGGAAGTGTCGGCCTGCTCGCCCAGTTGGAAAATGAGGGCAATGTCCGCGTGCTGGACCCCGCCTTCTATACCTCGCTGGCCGACCACACGAAACTCCTCGCCAATGAGTCGATCTCCTTGTGGCAGCGATTCCTGTTGACCTCGGACAGCGACCAGCGCGTTCCCAACGGGCATTTCGCTCTGGGGTTGTTGCAGGCCGCGAGAGGCCAGCTCGACGAGGCCATCGCCGAATACAAGCTGGTCGCGAACCGCTTCCCCAAGCATGCCCTGGCGCCGTACGCCCTGTTTCATTCGGGCAAGCTGAAGGTACGGCTGCGTGACTACGTTGGGGCGCATGAGGACCTGAAGCAGCTTGTGGAGCTCTACCCCGAAGCAGAATTGTCCGATCGGGCATGTCTGTACCTGGCGGATGCGACGATGAAGGCCGGGCTGTACAACGAGGCCACCGGTCTGTATCGCAAGGTCTACAACCTGGGTTTGTCCGTCGAATTTCAGACGGAATCGGCGGTGGGTGCGGGGCGTTGCTTCTATGAAACGGAGAATTACGAGGAGGCGGCCCAGTGGCTGAATCGATACATCGCACTGGCCAGGAACCAGACCCGTCCGGAATTCTACGCGACCTGTCTGCTGCTCGGCAAGACCTACCTTGCCCTGCACAAGCCACAGCAGGCTCATGCGGCACTCAACCTGGCGATCAAGGGCGAGCTCTCGCGACGGCAGCACATGGAAACCATCGCCGTCCTCGCCAAGGCGTACATCGATCAAGGGCTCTTTCTTGAGGCCCTCCACACGCTGGACGAGACCGGCGGATGGCAACTCTCACAACAGGAGACAATCGAGTTGCTGCTGCTACGGGCACAGGTCCTTCGGGCCATCGGGCTGGCGGACAAGGCTGTGGTTCTGCTCGACGAGAAGAGTCAATTCCTGCCCAACCGCGAGTTGAAGGGCAAAGTAGCGCTCGAGCTGGCCGGATGCCACGCTGACACGGGCGACCTCGAAGGTGCCAAGAAAACACTCAGCGACGCACTGGCAGTTGTCGAGCCCGGCCCCCTCGCACAGCAGATCGGCTGTGCGCTGGCGCGAGTATGCCTGCGTCTCAACCAGCCGGCGCAGGCGGCCTCCATCTGCTCGCAACTGCTGGAGCATACCGGCGAGGCCGATAGAGAGCCGATTCTCGATGTGCTGGCAGACGTCCGACGCAAGCAGGGCCGATACGATCAAGCCGTAACCGCTCTGCTGGACCGGCGTGACAGCACCGCCGACCCGAACAACGTGCATCCCTCGCCGAGCCCAAGTATTGGAAAATAGCTGAACATCGAACGGGTACATGAGGACACAAGGCAAATGAAGATTGCAGGCAATTCACCCTCGAGCACAAACACGTACAACCGGATACGCCCAGGCAGTGCATGCGTGCTGCTCTGTCTGCTGTCTTGTTATATGGCACAGCCGACGGTGCTGGCATCGGATGATCGGAACCCATTCGATCAGACGATGTCCACAGACATGACTGGCCCCATCAGCCATCCGGCAAGCCAAACGAACGCGGCGCCACATGAAGACCGCCTGACCCAGCAACTCTGGTTTAGCCGCATCACAGCCCCCGATCCCGATGAGGAGATCGAAGGCAGGCGGGCCCTGAAGCAGGCTATCCAGCAAATCAGGTCCGTGAAGTTCACGAACGAGAATCCGGCCCCAACGTTCAGTCCCCTCACCGAACCGCAACCTGCATCGGAGTCGTCTCGCGCCGAGCCTGCCGGGCAGACAGAATCGGCGTCGGTCCAGTCACCATCTGTCGCCTCGCCAGAATCACCGGTGGAGGCGCTGCCATCAACCGCAACGGAGACGGTGCTGAAGAACCTGCTGCAGGACCCGAGCCAGGCGCGGGACCCCCTCAAGATAGCGGAACTGCTGTTC
>CBFDDG010000600.1:0-2901 GCA_965603505.1 uncultured Phycisphaerae bacterium
CTTCTGGATGGGCTTGGCGGCTTCGGGAACAAGCTGTCGGGTCTCTTCGGGTGGGTATGCCCGGCTTGTGGCACGAGCAATAAGGACACGGCCGTCATTGAGCCGAACCAATCGCTCTTGATGCAATGGTCCTGTAACCACTGTTCGCAAGCGATGTTCATCAGGTTTTTGGCCCGCCCCGCGACCGATTGGATCACCCAACACGCCGTGGCGATCACAGGCAAGGCCCTTTGCCACATGGCCGACGGACCACCCACTCCGGAATATGCGACTCGCCAAGGCAAACGGCCCACGAGATCCAGCCAGCGGGTATTTGCCTGGATCACGGTTCCCGCCCTGGCGGCCGTGATCTTCCTGGGATTGGCCGATATGAGACGCGCCGGGTCTTCATTGGCCTCTCTGGGCGGCGAAGGAGGACGACATGCGTCGGCATCGTATGCCTGGCTTGGCGGACATTGGGTTAGTGACGACATGAGCGACGCGCTGTACTTCGGTTATGTGAATCCGGCCAGGCGGTCGGGCACCTATACGAGAGTCTCACGCAGCGGTCGGCCGACCGACATCGTGCGCTTCGAGATCGTCCACGAGGAGACAACGGACGACAGGCTGGTCTTGAGGGAACTGGACGGGCCGCAGGACCCGATGGCTCCCGAGTCCGTCTGCCCGAACGCGATCCTCTACATCGCCAGACAAGGCACCTTGATGATGCGGATGACAACGCAGCACGGTGAACCTGTACTGACTGTCTACCGCCTTGTGGACAAAGAACCGCTTGATAACTGAGAGGTGCACTGTGTGGCTGTTCGGGCCTCTGCTCGAACAAATCTGCAGTCCTTTCGATTCATCGTGTGAGCGCATCGAACGCAGCCAGTCTGAGCACATCTTGCGGGGCTTGCAGATGCGGCTTCTCCACGAGCGCTATGGCTCGGGTATATCCCCTTGCTCCGGTAGTTGCAGGACGGTCCTGATGAAGTTCACCACCAGGCGGTGATAGTGCGTGCCGCCAATTCCATGGCGGGATTGCGGGTAGATCATGAGCTGAAATGGCTTGTCCGCCCGCTGCAGTGCGTCCACGAGGGTGAATGTGTTCTGAAGATGGACGTTGTCGTCGATCCCGCCTTGCAGGATCAACAGTTGCCCGTGCAGATCCTTGGCGGCCTTGACAACCGATGTCCGCTCGTAGCCGTCGGGGTTGTTCTGCGGCATGTCCATGTAGCGCTCGGTATAGACTGTATCGTAGAGGCGCCAGTCCGTGACAGGTGCTCCGGCGATGCCGCCCGCGAATCGTTTGCTGTGCGTCAGGACGTAGGCCGTCAGGAAGCCGCCGTAGCTGTGACCGCTCATGCCGATCCTCTCGCCGTCAACGTACGGTTGGCTCGTAAGCCAATCGATCGCCTCTTCGATGTCCTTGAGTTCCTGAACGCCTAATTGCCGGTACGCGCGCCACGCGGAACAAGCCCCTTTGCCGCTGGCGCTGCGCGGGTCACATCGGAACACGAGCATTCCCATTTGGGCCAGCATGTGGTCTCGTGCGCGGCCGCCCCGCCACGCATCGGAAATCGTGGGTGCATGGGGGCCGCCGTAGGTCATGAACCACACGGAGTACTTTTTGCTGCTGTCGAAGTCCGGCGGCCGGAGGAGACTTGCCTCGAGCGCAAAGCCGTCGCTCATCTCGATCTGGAACTGCTCGTATGGGCCGAACCGGTACTCCTCCCGCTCATAGACGGGGTTCGCATCGAGCGTGCGTATTCTGGTCCCGTCCGTGGCATGGAGAGCAACTGTGGTCGGCGTGGAGGCATTGCTCCACGTGTCGATGTAATACTTGCCGTTCGGACTGATGCTCACGCTGTGATTGCCGGACGATTCCGTGAGACGCTCCACATTGCCGCCATCGAGCTTCACCCGATAGAGATGCTCCGCAATGTGGGAATCGTAGGTGCCGGTGAAATAGACCCAGTTGCCTTCCTCGTCAACGTGGTGCAGTTTTCGCATTTCCCAGCAGCCTTGCGTGACGGCGTGCTTCAATCGGGCATCCTCGTCATACAGATACAGGTGCTTCCAGCCGGTGCGTTCATTGGGCAGCACAAACGAGCCGTCCTTCAGAAAGGTGAGTTTCTCCGGCGGCTCCACCCATGCCTCCGTGGTCTCCCGCAGGAGCCGTTTCGGTTCGCCGCCGGACCGCGAAGCCGTATGGATATCAAGCCAGGTCTGGGCCCGATCCTGCACGAAGAAGTATACCCTCTCGCTGTCCGGCATCCAGCCCGCGCCCGTGACCAGGTACGTCCCTTCCGTATACTCGTCCAGATCGACCCATCGCACGGGACCGCCCGCAACGGATACAATGCCGAGTCGCACCGTCGGATTCGGCTCGCCCGCCCGCGGATAGCAGGTCCGCTCGACCTCTTGCTCATTCGACGCGTTGTTCACGACGGTGAACTCGGGCACGGGGCTATCGTCGGTTCGCAGGAACGCTATGGCGGCCGAATCCGGGCTCCACCAGAACACCTTCCACTTCCGCAAGAGGACCTCCTCGAAGTAGACCCAATCCGCTTCGCCGTTTCGAATCCTTCCGCCGCCGTCCGTGGTGAGCGCCCTTTCCGTTTGCGTGGCCACGTCAACGACATACAGGTTGCCGTCGCGCACGAAGGCCACGAATTTCCCCTGGGGATCGAATGTGCTGCACTTCTCCTCGCCCGGCGTGCTGGTCAGACGGAAGGCGTTCTTTCCATCTCTGGTGCAGTAGTAGAGGTCGTTCTCATGATCGATCAGGATGGCGCTGCGGTCCGGATTCATGCGAAACCGCGTTCGTTTGGAGATGGACTCGGCCTGCTCTTGGCGTATCACGGGCAGCCGGCGGAGCCCTTCACACAGGGCGTTCGGGTCGACAAACAAAACGGAGCG
>CBFDDG010000601.1:0-2900 GCA_965603505.1 uncultured Phycisphaerae bacterium
GGGCGATGGCGCCGTCCAACATGTCGAAGAAGCCATTGGCCAGGATCAGGATGGCTCCCGTAACAGGCATGCCCTGCCAGAAGGCGACGCCGGCCCCCACCGCCGCTACGAGGGATAGGACCGACACGACGTTCGCTGATACATAGGGCGCCAATCTCACAGCAATCGGCCCGACAATCTTCCCTTCGAGCGTGCGAAGCTTCCCGTTCATTTTTGTGCGTCCTCCAACAGTCACCATCAATATTCTACAGCCACGGAAAGGCCGTTGTCGAGAGCCATTCGGCGTAGGCGTGCCGCATAGGGCGTGCCGTGGGGCGCCCATCCTACTACCGCATTTCGCAAGCTCCGCGACTATCCGGGGTAGAGATTGCTTCGTCGCTGCGCTCCTCGCAATGACATAGACAGGCCATTGCATGTCATTGCGAGCGAAGCGAAGCAATCTACAGTCGCACGATTTCTGAAATGCGGTCCTACGCATCGGAAAACATGTTCTGGCAGCCGCTGCAGATGCAGTCCGGCGGCAGCCCGCCCGTCAGCATCTGCAGGCGCAAACGTCGGTAGTCGTTGCCCGCCCATATCTCTGTGAACCGGCTTGCGGCCACGTTTCCAAGCGGCATCCGACCGTTGACATCGAGGCAGCATGGCACGGCGATGCCATCCGACAGGATGCAGCCGTGATGGAATGGAGCGGCACAGGCCTTATACCCGCCGGCCACACGCTGAGGCCCAACGCTCCTGTCCTCGACGAGTCCATGCCACGTCGTGTACTCCGCGATGTGGACTTCGTCGATCCCGCTCGCGGTCCATTCCTCCCTAAAACGATCGAGAAGAGGCTCCGTCTCCTTCATGCGGATGATCTCAATGCGTGTTCGAGGGCCTCGACCCCGACGTTCGCGGCGCAGGGCCAGGTATTGCTTGATATTGGCCCTCACCCTCTTGAATTGCGCCGGCGGACGCAGACGCTCGTAGACTTGCGGCGAGCATCCATCGAAAGAGAAAGAGAGGAAGGTCAGGGACGACGACAGGATCTTCTCAGAGACCTCCCGGGTCAGCGCGGCGGCATTCGTGTGGATCATGCTCCGGCAGCCCTTGTGCCCTACGTACTCGATCATCTCAAAAAGACTCTCATGAAGCAGAGGCTCGCCCGAGACGTAAAGCTTGATTAACGGATGATCTTTACACACATCATCGATAATGCGTTGGAACAGGGCCAGGGGCATCTTCGCCGGTCGCGGCTTGAGCCCCCGGGACTGCGGACACATGATACATCGCAGATTGCATTCCCTCACAATGTCAATCCAGTAGATCGACGGCAGCGGAGGGATGTAGTAATCCACCAGTTCCGCGATGTTGCTCCATAGGGGCATGCGTCGGCCTCTCGAACAGGACCATCCTGCTCTACCCTACGGTCGCACCATGCCCTGCGTCAAGCGAGAAAGCCGGAGCCATCGCATCCGCGTGCGACTACGGCTTGCGGCCCCTTGTAGGTCGTGCGTCCCCGCACGACCTCTTCAGGCGAGCGGGGACGCTCGCCCTACCACGCAAGATCATGCACTTGCCCACCCGGGCCACAAAAGTTGGTCGCACGCTCGCATCCGACACATGTTCCTGCCGAGACCCTCGCGGGGCATGGGGGCATTCGAATTTGATGCCTGATACGGATCAGGGAGAATTCTCGGGCGGTACGACGCTGTCATCCTGAGGCAAAGGCGAGGGACGACGGAATCCGCAGCGCGCACGGGTTCTTCCGCATTCGCATGACCCCGCCGATCCCGGCGAGATGCGACGACTGCGCACAGCGTTACTGCGTGACGTCAATCAGAGCGAGGCGCGGTCCCGGCAGCGCCTCGGGCCCGGATTGGAAGATCTCGATCTTAGTGGGGACCAGGACGCCGCCTTTCGTCAGGGGCGCGTAGTCGTAGCCGCGAACGAGGAGAAACTTCTGCGCGGTGGGATTCGCCAGCCAGACGACGTCGGCGACGAGCCTATCCTGGTTCTGGAAGTAGATGCCGTCCGTCCAATACGGCGCGATGACGACGGTTTTCTCCCGCCCCTTCTCTTTCGAGACGATCGCCCGGCCCTGGAATTTCGCCTCAATCGGATCGTACCACTGCCCGCCGATCTGCACGCGGTTCGGCCGGCGGGTGAGCGTGACATTCCGCGAGAGCATCCGCGCGGGGGCCGTCGCGACCTGGAGCACGGCCTCGGCGTAATCGCGGTAGAACGCGCTCACCGGGGATACATCCGCCCGGTCGTTCCCGTCCACCCAACGATACTGCCCGCCGACGACCCGCCAGACCATCCTTCCGCCGGATTCCATGGCGGCCACCTGGATCGCATCGGACCAGGGATACACGTCGAACTCGTGCTCGGTCAGATAGAAGCTGCCGTCGCGACGACTCGCCGTCACCACCGCGTCGAAATCGAGCTGCCTGGCCCGTGTCCAGAGCGCCATGCCGCCGGTCGCATCGAACGCCGAAGTCACCCAGGGACGCGGGACGGACAGCGCCGCGCGATTCGGGCCCGTGGCCAGCAGGTTCAAGTCCTGGGAAGGCTCTTTTGCAACCCGCCGGCCACAGCCCGTCACGATCAACGTTGTCAAGACAGTCAGAACGACCGTTTGAATCACCCTCTTGACCATGTCATTACCCCACCGTTTGCTTTTCAGGCTCGGGGCTCGACTCGCCGGAATCCGGCTGCTCGGACCCACATTTCAGCTTGGCAAGCTGCTCCATCAGTGCATATCGATCAGCGGCGTCGCGGCTGGCGAGCTGCATCAGCTCGGCCGCCACGTCCGGCTTGGACTGCTTCAACGACCGGTAGCGAATCTCGCCGTATGCGTACTCCTCGAAGTCCAGGGTCGGCGGTTTCGAGTCAAGCTGCAGCGGGTTCTTGCCCTG
>CBFDDG010000602.1:0-2899 GCA_965603505.1 uncultured Phycisphaerae bacterium
CATGTTGAACAGCCGAACGTACGCGAAACACGTGCCGTTCTTCTCGGGCTCGACATCGCAGGCCTCACCGATGATGTGGCCTTCGGTGACGACCCAGTGCGTGAACGCGGGATCGGATACGATTGGCGAATTACCACCAACCACAACCGCCGGCACCTGTGCTTCTGTACTCAGGCTGCTGAGGAAATTGGCCATGTTACGGGCCTGCTCCTGCCGGGAGATTGGGTCGCTCTCGCACGCCGGGATGGGCTTACCGATGACCTGCACTTGGTCTGCGTCCAGCTCGATCGCCACCCGGCCGTTTTCCTCGGAGAACCACTCGAGATAGGGCGTGTCTGAGTAATCGGTCGGTGGTAGCCCGGCCGTGATGTCGCCGACGTCGCCGGTCTGACGCGTGGCCATGCCGTCCATATAGCTGGCTGCCTCAGGGTCGTCTTCACGGCCATCGCCGGTGAGGCGGATCTTCGCGCCGCGGATGTCGCGGTGGAAGTTGCCCTTCAGATCGAAGGTCACCTTCTCGTTCATGCCGGCGAACCGCATCCAGCCCGTAACCTGGCCGGGCGTGGTGTTGTCCAGTTCGCCGTCGATCAAATGTTCAGTTGGTCTCCATGCCATGTTCGTATCCTCCATTCTTGTATCTGGAATGTCATGCTTCGTGAGGTGTGCCGCCCGAGAGCTGTGCAGCTTTGGCACCAATTCGACCGGCCGACACGATCCGCACGTTCGCCAACTCGTAGATGTCGTTCCAGGTCACCTCACAAGCCTTGCACCTGGCGCGCTGCCAGACCACACCGTCCTCGAAATCGACCGTGTTGTAGTCGATGTCTTCGCCGCCATGAGACAGGCATCGGTGCCCGTTGCCCTGAATGTACTGTTTGAATGTCGGTGTCATGGTTTCTCCTCTCAAGCACACGTTTCGAGTCGTCCGCCGCAGATCGGACAATAGCCGCTACCGTCCGAATCGATGCACAGCAGGCCTTTCTCCCAATCAAGGGGGGCGTCGATCTGCTTGCGTTTGTATTGCTCCAGCTGTGTGCCGGCGCCGCGGCCCGCACTCCCCTCGGCGTACCAGTGGCAGCCGTCGTCGGTCTGCCAGTAGTGGGAGATCGGCAGCGCCGCGGGCTCGCCGTCCAATCCCAGTTGGCCGGGGGCATCCAATGATCTCGGGATGCAGTAGATGCGCGCATCCGCGTTGCTCAGCACGCATGTCTCGTCCTCAGTTACACGAAAGGCTTTGGGGGCGGTGTAGCCGCCGCGCACGTCGCAACCGTTGTGGATCTGCAGCAGGACGTACGCCTGGCCGTCGCACTCGAAGTACTTGAACTGGAGCACCTGGTTCAACAGGTCCGGGCCGTTGTACGTGTTGACCGTGAAGGGCTGGCCCTCGCCATATAGTCCCGTGACTTCGCGGCCGCGCTCACGCAGCCATTCTGGAAACTCCTCCATGAGCGGCAGCCACGAGACCTTGCGGTTCGCGTCGATCTCCTGAGAGCACGCGTCGAACAGCTCCTGCACGCGTTCGTCGTACTCGAGCCGTTCCCCGAGCCAGTGGTAGACGTTGTGGGTTACGCAAATGTCGCCCCATTGGAAACTCAGGACGGTCGCCGGTTCTGCCTCGAAGTCCCGGCTGCGGTTCCGCTCGTGATGGCGGCCGTAGCCGTGCTTGCTGTCGATGTAGTTGCCTTGCGGGTCGTACCTGGGCGTCCCACCGGAATCCAGGAAGTGGGTTCCGGTGTTCTCCCTGAGCATGGCTCGCAGGACCTCTGTGGTCCTGTCGTGTAGATAGACGGTCTTCATGGTGTTACCTCCAATTCTGTGCCTGAGATGGCACGCCTCGAAATCCGGGCGTGCCATCGAGCCGTAAGTAGATTGCCCCGCGCACACGCGCGGATTCCTCGTCAGTCACCGGTACTCTGGAAATCTGTCGGGGGGATCAGCGGTGGGACTTGGAAGGCGGGATGCTCTTCACCGAGCCGTCATGAAACCGGATCCGGACCTCGCCGTTGGCGAAGACCTTGACCAACTTCCATGCCGGCTTGATGCCCGCCAGCCTGTCGAGCAGGTTCCGACGCAGCTGCTCATCCGGGCCGATGAGCTGCATCCAGAAGCAATCAAGCTCCCGTTCGAAGTCGAACTCCTGCGTCTGGTACGTGTCTCCTTCGTCATGCCAACCACCGAAGTGATACCAGATCTCGGAGACACAAAGACGTTCTTGCGCCTCCGGAGTAACCAGCATGTGATCGTCTGCCCAGTCGGGTGCCTTCTCGGACCGCTGGGGCGCTTTGGCCATGCATACCTTGGATGAAAACACCCGACCATCACTGGCGTGTGCGGTAATCGCGATCGAGTCCACGCAGGTCAACGTGCCGGCCCAGAGCCATCCGCTGTGGAGTTCCTTGCCAACTGAGACTTCGACCTTGCCGATGGTCGGCAGTTTCGCCCACGAGTATCCGTCGTACCTGCTGTGAATGCTCACAGGGACAAACGGTTCGTCGAACTTGCCCAGCGCCACGAGCAGATGCACGTTGGCCTCGTCGCATTCTTCACCGTCCTTGAAGTTGGGGTCGAATCGATAGCACTTGGCCAGCGGGAAGTCTTTGGGCAAGACCACTTCCACGGGGTCCGGTGGATCGCCGCCGCTGAGCAGGCCTACCGAGAACGTCGGCTTGGCCTCGGGCAGGTTGACGCCGAGCTCCTTCGCCCGCACGTATTCCTTGTACGGCAGCCGATGGTGGCCACGGCGCTCCAGGTAGCGATACGCTTCCATCTCCAGGGCGTTCTTGAGTTCTTCGAATGCCTCGTCTTCCACGAGGCGTGTGCGAGCCGGCAGCATCATGCGGATGCCTGTCGGTTCACCGGTCATGTCGACCAGGAAATGCAGATGGTGCTCGCTGACCGG
>CBFDDG010000603.1:0-2895 GCA_965603505.1 uncultured Phycisphaerae bacterium
CCTGGGACTGAACGGGTCCATCCGAGCGGAAGTCGTCGGTCCGGCCGCTCCAATCACCCTGCCCGGACGCGCCGGCGTCGGTCCCACGAAGTAGATGATGGAGCCCTCCAGCAGAATGGGCAACTCCCGTCCCTCGTCGAGGGTCGCGCACAAACGCTTGTGCGCCATGTCGCGCGCCGTGTAGACGGTCCCATCGATAACAATCTCATCTCCCGCTCTCAGTTGTCGTACATCCGCCTCTGTCAATGGTGCACGTATCCGAATCACTCATAACCTCCTGCAACCTGTGCCGGTGCACCGGCCTGACCGGTCAAGCCCCGGCGGGCCGTCGGCCTTCCATCCTCAAGCGCCGGATGGCAGTATCACGGCCACGATCCTTGGCGGCAACTGTTCTGCATCAGAAAGGACTGGCGGTACGCTGCCGCTCGCCAATGCCACCCAATGATGCCGGATTCAATGCCTATGAGTCAATAGAGGCATGGCTGACTCATGTGGCAGGTGGAGTGTACACCATGTTCGCCGCTCGATGAAGCCAAAATCTCCAAGCCGCGATCCTTCTTCAACTGCTGTGGGCCGCATGGGTTAGATCCCGCACAATTCGTGATTTGTACGAAACATCCGGAAATTCATATCGTGTCGTATGGAGGACTTGTATAATTAGCCGCATGGCAAAATACCCGATATTCCTCGAACTGGACGGTCGGCGAGTGGTGCTCGTCGGTGGCGGTGCGGTGGCCATTCGCAAAGCCAACTGTCTGCTGGATGCGGGTGCGCGGCTGGTCGTGGTTGCCCTCAAGCCCAGCGACGCGATTACCACGCTGTGTACGGACCATGGGGCCGAGTTGATTCGAGCCAGGTACGCGAAGCAGTATCTCGCCGGGGCTGTCCTTGTCGTAGCCGCGACAGACAATCAGAAAGTCAATGAGCAGGTCTATCAGGATTGCCAGGCCCTTGAGATCCTCTGCAACGTCGTCGACGTCCCCGCGCTGTGTGACTTCTTCGTGCCGGCCGTGGTCAAGCGAGGTGACTTGCAGCTCGCCATCGGAACCGAGGGCTACTGCCCCGCCTACGCGGGCCACTTGCGAAAGAAACTCGAGACGATATTCACGGAACTGCACGGCAGTTTCCTCGCGGAACTCGAAGACGTGCGGAAAGAGATCATTGAGGAGATCGCCGCCCCCGACGACCGCAAATCCCTGCTCGGCAAACTCGTGGATGACGAATCCTTCGAGTATTTCAAAGCGCACGGCGCGGCGGCATGGCGGGAAAGAGCGCGGGTGACGGTGAAAGCCCATACGGCGAAAAACTGAGCCATCACATACTCTCTCGCGAGAACAAGTCACATGCACGCACTGTGTCGTCCCACATGTCCCACGGTCAATTGCACTTCTGACAGGAAATGGAGCGCGGCACCGGCGGACTTCCTTGGCCGCGTTTACATCCTTCGTCCATTCCTCGGGTCTGTCGCTCCCGGAGCCCGCGGCCGAATCGCTGACGCTGGAGGATCAAGACAGCGAGCCCGTTGAGGTGCGATTTCGTTGCAACTCGGCCGGAATGGAGATAGTCTTGGTGTAAGAAAGGAGGCCGCATGAGCAATCATGGCACGGCACTAACCACCGGCTTGCCGGGGCTGGACCGCATTCTGAAAGGCATCCTGCCCGGCGACAACATCGTCTGGCAGGTCGATACGGTTGAAGACTATATGGCTGTCGTAGCGCCGTACTGCCGGACGGGTCTGCAGGCCGGTCGTAGAATGATTTACTTCCGGTTCGCCAGCCATCCGCCCGTGATCCCAGAGGACTGCCCCGTGGAGGTGCACGAGGTGGACCCCGCCGAGGGTTTCGAGACGTTCATTGCCAGGATCCACGCGGTCATCGAGGACGCCGGACGCGGCGTGCTGTACATCTTCGACTGCCTATCCGAGCTGGCCGCCGACTGGTATTCCGATTCCATGCTCGGCAACTTCTTCATGCTCACCTGCCCGTTCCTCTACGACCTGGAGACCGTGGCGTATTTCGCACTCTATCGCAACTATCACAGCTCGAAGGCCATCCGCCCGATCAGCGAGACAACGCAGTTGTTCCTGGAACTGTACCACCACGCCGGGACGCTCTACGTCCATCCGCTCAAGGTGCAGCTCCGCTACTCGCCCACGATGAACATGCTGCACGCTTGGGAGGGCGACGAGTTTCGACCCGTCACGTCCAGCGTCCTGATCTCCTCGATCCTCACCTCGGTGAACTGGTCCGACCTGAATTCCGACACCCGCCCCGGTTCCTGGGAACGCGCCTTTGCCGAGGCGCAGCAGGTCCTCGACGCGGTGAAAGCGGACCGCTGCCCCGCAGAGAAAGAACGGCAGACCTTCGATCACCTCAGGCGGATGGCCATCTCACGCGACTCGGGAACGGGCAAGCTGGTATCCCACTACCTCAGCCTGGAGGACGTCCTCAATGTCTGGCGGCGCATGATCGGCTCCGGACTCGTCGGCGGCAAGACGGTCGGTATGCTCGTGGCCCGCAATATCCTCAAACAGCATTCGCCCCACTTCGCCGCGCTCCTCGAAGAGCACGATTCCTTCTACGTGGGCTCGGACGTCTTCTACACGTACTTAGTGCGCAACGGCGTCTGGTGGCTCCGGCAAAAGCAGCGTCAACCTGAGACGTTCATGGAGGGCGCCGTACAGGCCCGGCAGAGGATGCTCATGGGCCAGTTCCCCGATTACATGCTCGAGCAGTTCGAGCAGATGCTCGACTACTTCGGCCAGTCGCCGATCGTCGTTCGCTCCAGCTCGCTCCTCGAAGACAATTACGGCAACTCCTTCGCCGGCAAGTACGAGAGCGTGTTCTGCCCGAACCAGGGACCGAGGGAACGCCGGCTGGAAGATTTCCTCTCGGC
>CBFDDG010000604.1:0-2893 GCA_965603505.1 uncultured Phycisphaerae bacterium
GCCGCGGCACTGCGGAGCAGTGGATCAAGGAAGGCAAGAACGCCGTGAAGTGGACGCGGCTCAGCTGCCACGACTTCGTGGACAACCAGGTGCGGTTGCAGCTGTTCGCCCTCGCATACAACCTGGGCAACTTCTTACGTCGGTTGGCGTTGCCCCGGTCGGTGAAGCACTGGTCGCTGACGACGCTGCGGGAGAAGCTGATCAAGATCGGTGCGAAGGTGGTGGCACACTCCCGGTACGTCTTCTTCCAGATGGCCGAGGTGGCGGTGCCCAAGCGGCTCTTCCGAGCGATCCTGGACCGGATACGCCGACTGCGTCTACCTGAGACGGTGCCGCGATGACTCGAACGGCGGACGAGACAACCGGCGGGCGCGGAGACGACGGGGACGGTGTGTCCGGATCGACAGCAAAGGGCTGCTTGCCGGCCGATTCGCCTCGTAATACCGGCCCCGGCCAGCAGGGCACGCTCTTCGCCGAGCAAAGATCACGCTTGCCGATCTCGCGATCGGTGATAGACTCGTCAGAGAGGCCGACGGCGGTCGTCGGCCAAATCCCATCGGGGAAATCCCGGTTCACAGATGAAATTCAGCCGGACGGTAACATGGCACACTTCGGCGGCGACCGTGAACTGGCTCACGACTTCATCAACGTGATTGCCGGCAAGGGCGACTCGCGTACTCCCATCCAGACCGGCATACACAGCGCCTACACATGTTTGGCTGCAAAACGCTCAGCCGAGACAGGACGATTTGTGGATGTCAGACAAGCGGACAATACACGTGGCAACCCACACAAGAAGGGACTGTGCGCATGACGACTGGTAGAAAAGACCGAGCCGACGGACGGATGAGCGTTCTAGCCCTGCTGGGAATCGCCATTGTGGCGGCTTCCGCGCTTCAAGCGCAGGAGAAGAAGGCGGAAGAGACACTCGAGTGGGTCCCCGCTGCCGCACAGAACAACGATCAGGAGATCGACCCCGATGCCAGAAGGCTCGATGTAGTCATAACATCTACCCCGAAAGCTACTGCCGACATGAGCACGTTCACCAGGGAATACGTCATAGACCTGGCAAGATTCAGCATCACCAATACGGGGAAGAACCCGCTCGCAACCGCCAAGGGAATCAATGCCGCGCTGCAACACGCCAAGACGATTGGCGCGAACAGAATCGTGTTTCCGCGAGGAACGTATCTCATCAGCGAGACAGTCCCGATTGTGTTCGATCACACGGATACGATCGTGGACTTGAACGGCTGCACGCTGCAGATGAACCCGAATGCGCTGAAGAAGTGCCACATGGCAATTATCGACGACGGGGCGGAGAACTTCCGCCTGACGAACGGGACGTTGCGCGGGGAAAGAGACAAGCACGACTTCAAGGCGACGAAGGGGAGCGGTGAGTGGGTTGACCTCCTGCACGTTAATGGCGGTCGGGACATTGAAGTGGATCACCTTTTGCTGACCCATGCTACGGGCAAAGGCGTCAGGACGCTCAATGGCATCTCCGGCAAGGGCGGAAAACAGAGGTATCACTACATCCACACGAAGAACCTGGAGTCCGGCGGGTTCGCCGAGAATGGCACGAAGGTCGAGGCCCCGGAGAAGACGCGAACGATCAACCCCTACGACATTGCCAAAGCCAATGGACAGTTTGAATTCGGCTACACCGCCGGATACATGGGATTCCCCTATGTCAAAGGCCGGAGGTATCAAGCCTGTTTCTACGCCGACGATATGACCTTCATCGAGAAGAACGATTACATCCAGTACAAGAAGAGACCTGTCCCTAAAGGCGCGAAATGGATTCATCTGGAGTTCAACCAGCCTGAGGTCCTGGGCGTTGGCAGCGATGGGAGCGTCAAGAATCCCTACTGCGGCTTCATCAGCAACTTCCGCTCGCCGCGAGGCGTGCATTTCCATCACAATCACATGCTGAAGAATCGCCAGTTGGGAATGGCGGTCTGCGGCGGGCAGCAGTGGATCATTGAGAACAACGTTTTCGAGGAGAACGGCCCCCAGGCGCCGGGCTACGGGGTGGATTTTGAAGACGGCTGGCTCATGACGCAGGACATTGTGTTTCGGAACAACAGGTTTAAGAACAACATCAAAGGCGACTTTGTTGTTTGCGGCGGCAGCGAACTGCTTGTTGAGGGCAACGAGTTTGAAAAAGGGGCCTATTTCTGGGATGCAACGCTTAGTTACACCTTCCGGAAGAACAAAGTCATGGGTGGGCGTGTTGCCTTCAAGACCCGAACGGGGCATGTAACCGCCGAGGATAACTACTACGAGAATTGCACCATGCTGGTCCGGTTTGACCCGCGCGGCTTCAACAATGGGTTCTTCCGAGAAAAGGGCGTGCTTCCTGAAACGCCACCGGTTCGTCTCAGAAGAGAGACCCTCGTCAACGTCAGGAGCGTAGCCGGCACGTATTTCGACTTCGCGGATTCCACGATGAAACACGTCGTGTTCCATGCTGGCAAGGAGACCCAGCTTGCTCGCTTCCACGACTGCGTATTTGAAGACACGTCCGTCAGCTACAGCGCCGAAGGCCCTGCAGTGATTGTGGAGCGCAGCGGCTGCAAAGGCACTCTCAAGGAGCAGGGACCCGGCCTGAAGCGTCGGAAGTCGAACCAGAATCCATAGCCCGCGAAGGAATCACGACAGGTAGCTCACCGTGGGCAGGCTTCCCATGCGGAATGGCGTTACGTAGACAATGGAGGGCCCGGGACAGGCGCGCATTTCTGCTCGGCGGCGGAGGGGCGAGCGGGCGGGCGAAGAGGTGGAGCCGCGCGGCGTGGTCTGGTGAGAAGATCATGGGCCGCGATTGCAGGAAGGCGCTGATGAAGCGGCAAGGGATACGGATCAGAAGTCCCTACGGGACAGGCTTCTGCGT
>CBFDDG010000605.1:0-2879 GCA_965603505.1 uncultured Phycisphaerae bacterium
GCCGCTCCTGGTAACCCGGCTGACACTCGCGTTCGGCGGGGTTGAGGTAGATGATGTGGACGTACTGGTGCGGCGTTCTGCTTGCGACCTTCGTAGCGACCGAGTCCTGGCCAACATCGTCGGCGGAGGCCACGGGGATACCGCTTCCCAGGGGCAGCGCCACAGCTAGGCATCCCACAGCGATCAGACGTGCAGACGATCTTCGCGCCGTTACCGATCTGCTCATGTTACTCCTCAAAAAAAACAGGATGCTTGGTACCGGGTACTCGGCGAGCGTGCCCATATCCCGCGACATCCTCGCCAAAGGAACTAGCAGTTTACAGCCCTGAGGCGGTGGCCCGCAATGCACCCGAGCCCGAAAACGGCTCCGCGACGACCTGCGTCGATGGCACGGCCACTGATCCGCCACGGAGCCTCATCGGGGAGACCCGAACCCGCCACCACCGGTCGGCCCCCAAGCCGGTGGTGCATGCGATTCCTCTCATGGTATTATCATGATCCACGTGTACTCTAATCCCCCGGCGTGGAAACGACGGGGCCGGCCAACTGTGAGCCGAGCCATCAGGGACCGAACAAGCAAGGAGAATGCCATGAGAAAGAGCAAGGTGTTTCTGCCGCTGATCGGGTTGGGCGTGGTCAGCACGCTGGCGTTTGCCTCGTGGGCGGCGCAGGAGGGCGAAGAGCGGGTGACGCTTGATCAAGTCCCCGCGGCGGTCAAGGCCACGATCCTCGAAGAAGCCGCCGGCGCGAAGATCACGGAGATCGAGCGTGAGACGAAGAACGGGAAGACGGTCTACGAGGCCGAGTTCCTCCTCAACGGCCAGGAAATCGAGATCAAGGTTGCCCCGGATGGAACCCTGCTCAGCCGAGAGGCCGAGGACGAAGGCGACGACGAAGACGAGCTGACCATCGACCAGGTCCCGGAGCCGGCGCGCGGAGCGCTGCTGAAGCTCGCGGGCGACGCGAAGATCATCAAGGCCGAGCGGGAAAGAGAGCATGGCGTCTTGATCTACGAGGCCGAGTGGATAGCCAATGGCACCAAGCACGAGGCAGCCGTGACGGCCGACGGAGCGCTGATCGAGATCGAGGAGATCATCCCCGCGGAGACGGCACCGGCGGCTGTGCGCACGGCCATCGCGAAGCATTTCGGCCCCAATGCCAAAGTCGTCGTCGAGAAGACGATGATTGTGGTCTACGAGGTCGAGGCCAAGATCGATGGGAAGGAAAAGGAACTGCTCATCTTCCCGACCGGCCGCGTGCACGAAGATCGGAATGGCGATCGCGATGACGACGATGACGACGATGACGACGACGATGATGACGACGACGATGACGACGATTAGCTGCGAGTTGAGCTCGCCTGCCGACGTTTGACAGTTACATTAGGCGCCCAGGAAGCCGCGCAGGCCCTCAGATGGCGATCCGCTCGAAGCCGAGCAGGAAGACTGACGAATGGCCCTGAGACCGGGTGCCTGGCCGGGCGTGGCATTTCGGCCAATGAGGGCTGACTGTGATCGGCAGTTGCGGAGGACCAGTAATGAGTAAGGTACGTTGTGGAACGCTCACGATAGCTGCTTTGGCACTTCTCGCGTCGGGCGCGGGTTGCACGATGACCATGAGCGACGTCACGCCCGAAGCAAGGAGCGCAATCGAAGCCCGGTTTCCCGAAGCCACTGTGCAAAAAGTCGAGGGGAAGCTCGGGAACCTGTACGAGATAACCCTGCAGCAGGGTGAAGCGGTCGCGGATGTCAAGCTGCACCAAGACGGGACCATCATCGAGGTCGAGACGGTCATCGACGCGAGCGACCTGCCGAAGCTCGTCGCGGACACCGTCGCCCAGAGAGCCCAGGGCCACGACCTGATCAAGGTCGAGAAAGTTGAACAGCTGGCCAAACAGACCCTGGGTGGAGTCGAGAAGCTCGATGAGCCCGAACTCTACTACGAAGTGAAGTGGATTGCGGGCGGTTTCAAGCGCGAGCTGGAAGTGAACGCGGACGGCAGCGTGCGCTGAGCCCGCCGCGCGCGAAACCATGCCCTGTCATCACAGACGGATAGCTGGGCGAGCGTGATAGCGGCCGCAGGGAATGTCATGCTGGTGACGAGGTGCGATGCGCGTCCTGCTTGTCGAAGATTACGATCCCGTGCGGAAATCCGTGGCCCAGGGGCTGCGCGAGGCCGGTTTCGCCGTGGACGCTTCCGCGGACGGCGAGGAAGGGTTCTGGTACGCCCAGTCCAACGACTACGACGTGATCGTGCTCGACATCATGCTGCCTACGGTTGACGGGCTGACGATCCTCACCCGGCTCCGCCAGGCGGGTAAGCAGGTCCCGATTCTGCTCTTGACGGCCAAGGACACCGTCGCGGATCGCGTCACCGGTCTCAACCTCGGAGCCGACGACTACCTGGTCAAGCCGTTTGCGTTTGAGGAACTTCTGGCCCGCGTCAGGGCGCTGGTGCGCCGAAGATATGACGCGGCCGACCCGGCGATTCGGGTTCAGGATCTGGAGATCAACACCGCCACGCGCACGGTTCGGAGGGCCGGCCAACGAATCGACTTGACGGCCCGCGAGTACGCATTGCTGGAGTTCCTGGCGGTCCGGGCGGGGCAGGTTGTCTCCAGAACAGACATGTGGGAGCACCTCTACGAGTTCCACTCGCCCGCGGAGAGCAACGTCGTCGACGTGTACATCGGGTATCTGCGGAAGAAGCTCGAACGTCCCGGCTTGCCGCGCCTGATTCACACCCGACGGGGTCAGGGGTACGTGCTGGAATAGCGAACCGATGCGGTCCCTTCGGTCACAACTGCTGCTGGGAACGGCTACCGGCACCACGCTGGTATTGCTGGCGTCGAGCGCACTGCTGTACGCGCTCATCAGCCG
>CBFDDG010000606.1:0-2873 GCA_965603505.1 uncultured Phycisphaerae bacterium
TCGCCAAACGCCGAGCGAAACACGCGCCGGCTCAGGAATACGTAGATGCCCGCCACGATCAGCACGGCGATCGAGGCCGCCAGGGCGTCGATCAACATCATCGCCACCAGGCATACTACGAACCCAAGGAGTGAGGTAGTCCAGTGATAGAACCGGAATCGCGGTCGAAACGAAGGATTGGCGCCGAAGGATTCGACGAAAGCCGCCAGATTGATCATGCCGTACGTGCAGAGAAAGAACATGGCGACGATCGCGGCGATCATATCGAAGGCGACCATGGACTCCCGCCCGCTGACCAGCAGGATGACCGCGACCGCCAGGCCCAGGGTGAGCGCCAGTCCCAGGCGGGGCTCGTCTTTGTCCTTGGAGCCGCGGGCAAACGGACTGAGGATTGTGAACACTCGGTCTCGCGCCAGGGCCTGCAGCACGCGGGGGGCGCCGAGGAACGAGCCGACCGCGCTGGAAAGCGTCGCCGCAAAGACCCCGCCGATCACCAGAAAACCGGTGCCGAGGAAGGCATTGTTTACGAGCATCTCGAACGGTCGCTCCAGCAGGTCGACACGTTGCTGCGAGCCCCCGCATAGGATGATTTCGACGAGGTAGACCAGGAAGCCCACGCCGACGGCAGCCATCGTTCCCCGTACAAGAGAACGGGCCGGGTCCTTCAAATCGCCGGACATGTTGACGCCGGCCAGGATGCCGGTGACGGCGGGGAAGTAGATGGCGAATACGATCCAGAACCCAATGCCGGGCTGCGTGTACGCCGGGCCCAGGTTGGCGCGGAACAGAGCAGGGTCGAAGCGGCTTATCGCACCGCCCAGAAAGGAGGCAATCGCCAGGGCCAACAACGCCATGACGACATACTGAAACCGAATGGCCGTGCCCGAACTGATCAAGTTGATGGCAAACAGGACGGCTGTCGTGCCCAGGGCGATCCCGACAAACCACGCATTGAGGCCTGGAAAGCTCGTCACGACGGAATTGGTGAAGCCCAGCACGTAGAACGGCACGGACAGGGCCTGGCCCAGAAAGAGGGCACAGCCGATGGCTCCGCCGAACTGCGGGCCCAGCGCCCGCGAGATCAGGAAATAGGCCCCTCCGCCCGAGACCGGGGTATTGGTCGCGATGGCGCTCATGGAAATCGCGGTCAGCAAGCTGATGGCCTCGGCGACCAGCAGAATCAGGATCGTGTTCAGGATGCCGGCTTCCCCGACGACGTATCCGGCGCGCAGGAACATGATCACGCCGAGGATCGTGAGAATCGACGGAGTGAAGACCCCGGCGAACGTGCTGAACTGGTTCTTTCTGTTTTCCATTAACAGCCCTTTACCCCTCTATGAGTATAGCCGCATTGGGCTGGTGCATAAATCCAATTTCCGGTCGGCACAGGCACCGGCACGCCGCACAAAACCGTGGACTCCTGCCACACCGGGGAGTAGAATGGGGAAACACATGCGGACTTTCTGTCAATGAAAGGGCGAAGTATGAACGGGCAGCACATCTCTCGACGACAATTCATGAGCGCGGCTTCAGCGGGCACTCTGGCGGCGATTGCTTCCAGGACGGTCCCCGCCTACGGAAACGTCAGCAGAAGTGCAGGTAAGCTTGCCATCCACGGCGGCCGGCCGGTACGGACCAAGCCCTGGCCTTCCTGGCCCATCTGGGACGAGTCGGCGGAAGAATCCGTGCTCTCGATCCTCCGCAGCGGCAACTGGTTCCGGGGTCGGGGCCAGACGGTCTCGGAATTCGAGGCCAAATACGCCCAATTGCTGGGCGCGAAGCGCTGCGTCTGCACGGTGAACGGAACGAACGCACTCCTGACGGCGCTGCACGTGCTGGACATCGGCGTCGGTGACGAGGTCATCGTGTCACCATATACGTTCATCGCCACGTACAACGTGGTCATCGGCTCGTGCGCCTTGCCGGTCTTTGTCGATACCGATCCGGAGACGTTCCAGATCAATCCGGACAAGATCGAGGAGAGAATCAACGAGAACACCAGGGCAATCATGCCGGTGCACATCCTTGGTCTACCGGCCAACATGGATAAGATCAATGCGATTGCCAGGAAGCACAACCTCAAGGTGATTGAGGATGCCTGCCAAGCGTGGTTAGCGGAATGGCGCGGCAAGAAGTGCGGCACGCTCGGCGACTTGGGCTGCTTCAGCTTCCAGAACTCCAAGCACTTGCCCTGCGGCGAGGGCGGCGCCATCATCGGCAATGACGAAGAGCTGATGGATAGATGTTACTCCTTTCACAACTGCGGCCGACCCTATGGTAGCGTGAAACGAACGAGCAGTTACCCGATCATTGGAACGAACCGCCGCATGACTGAGTACCAGGCCGCGATCCTGCTATCCCAAATGAAACGTCTCGAAAGCGATATGGAGCGGCGCTGGACAAACGGGCAATATCTGACCTCGAAGATCGAAGATATCCCTGGGATCGTCCCGCACCGGCTCTACGACGGCGTGACCCGGGCCGCGTTTCACCTGTATCCGTTCCGATACAAGAAGGAGCACTTCAACAACGCACCACGGGAGAAGTTCATGGCGGCGCTGGCGGCCGAAGGCGTGCCTTGCAGCGGCGGGTACGGGCCCCAGTACCGTGACGGCCTGATCGAAGCGGCTCTGAATTCCAAGAACTTCAAGAGGAGCTTCTCGAAGGCCCGGCTCGACCGCTATCGCGAGGAGCTGCACTATCCCGACAACGATCAACTCTGCAAGGAGGCGGTGTGGCTCGGCCAGCAGATGCTTCTCATGGACAAGCAGGATATCGACGATATCGCGGACGCCATTGCGAAAGTCTACGAGAACCGCGACAAGCTGGTGTAGGCCACCGTCGCAAAATCAAAAACCAAAGATCAAAAATCA
>CBFDDG010000607.1:0-2860 GCA_965603505.1 uncultured Phycisphaerae bacterium
GATGTGCCGGTGGTGGGGCGGGCTCTGACGGCGCAATACATGCCGGCCCGGCCGGACGTCAAGAAGATGATCGACGACCAGGGCAAGGCCGAGGGCCGGATCGGGAGCTCCAATTCCTGGCCCATCGATATGCTCCAGAAGGGCGACGTGTACGTCGCGGACGGATTCGGCAAGATCGTCGACGGCACACTGATCGGCGACAACCTCGGCAATTCGATCTTCGCCAAGAGCGGCAACGGCGTCGTCTTTGACGGCAGTCTCCGTGACTTGGGCGGGCTGCAGGAGATCGAAGGCTTCAACGCGTTCGTGCGCGGGTGGGACCCGTCTTTTCTGCAGGAAGTCATGTTGATCGGCATCAACGTCCCGATTCGCATCGGCCGGGCCATCTGCCTGCCCGGCGACATCGTGCTCGCCAAGCGCGAGGGTGTCATCTTCATTCCCGCCCACCTCGCCGAGAAGGTCGTCAAGAGAGCCGAAGCCATCATGCTGCGCGATCGGTTCGGGCACCAGCGCCTCAAGGAAGGCAAGTACACGCCCGGTCAAATCGACGGCGCCTGGTCGGACCAGATCAAGGCCGATTTTTTCAAGTGGCTCGAACAAAACATGGACGAGCTGCCCATACCCAAGGCGGTCATCAAAGAGATCCTTGAAACGCGAACGTGGTAGGGCAGAGCAGGGCAGTGACACATTTCAGGAAATCGGGAATACGTTATGAGCAAAGAGAACCACCGTCTGTATGGCCAGTCAATGTATTCACGGCGAACTCTGCTCGGCGGCATCGGACTGGGCGGACTGAGTCTGGCCGGCGTGCTCGGCAACTCGGTCGAGGAGCAGATCGCCTGCGCTGCGCAGAATGTGAATCGTTCCTCGGCCCCTTCGCGGCTGCGGATTACGGACCTTCGCGTGGCCGTCATCAGGGGGGCTCCTTTTCGCGTGCCTCTGATTCGCATCGATACGAACCAGGGGATCTCGGGCTACGGCGAGGTTCGGGACGGCGGCAGCAAGCGGTACGCATTGATGCTCAAAAGCAAGATTCTGGGCGAGAATCCGTGTAACGTTGAGCGTCTTTTCAAGTCGATCCGGCAGTTCGGCCACCACGGCCGGCAGGGCGGAGGCGTCTCCGGCGTGGAGATGGCGCTGTGGGACTTGGCGGGCAAGGCTTACGGCGTCCCCGTCTACCAGTTGCTCGGCGGCAAGTACCGGGACCGCATTCGTTTGTACGCCGACACAACTTCCAGTCGTGATGCGGACGTCTATGCCCGCAGACTCCGCGAGCGGGCGAAGGCCGGCTTTTCCTTTCTGAAGATGGACCTGGGGATCAATCTGATTCGTAACATCCCGGGCACGTTGAGCCGACCCGTGGATACGGACTGGGACCGCTACAGAACGACCATGCATCCGTTTACGCGGATCCAACTGACGGACAAGGGGATCGACCTGCTGGCCGCGTACTTGGCCCGGGTGCGCGAAGAAATCGGCTACGGAATTCCGCTGGCGGCCGACCATTTCGGGCACATCGACGTCAACAGTTGCATCCGCCTGGGCGAGGCGCTGGAGCCCTTTCAGATGGCCTGGCTGGAGGACATGGTGCCCTGGCAGTACACGGAGGCGTGGAAGGAGATCACCAGCTCCATCGACGTTCCGACGCTGACCGGCGAGGATATTTATTGCCTCGACGGCTTCCGGGACCTGATCGACAACCACGCGGTCGACATGATCCATCCGGACTTGGCCACGGCCGGCGGGATCCTCGAGACCAAGAAGATCGGCGACTACGCTGAGCCTCGCGGCATCGCGATGGCCATGCATTTTGCCGGCTCGCCGATATCCTTCATGGCCAACGTTCACTGTGCCGCCGCGACCGAGAACTTCGTCGTCCTGGAGCATCACGGCGTGGACGTCTCGTGGTGGGAGGACCTGGTGACGGGCATTGAGAAGCCGCTGAATCGGCAGGGCTTCGCCCGCGTTCCGGAGACGCCGGGCCTGGGCGTCGAGCTGAACCTCGACGTGGTCAAGCAGCATCTCTCGCGAGGCGAGTCGTGCTTCGCCCCGACGGACGAATGGAATGACGACGACTCGAACGACCGGTTGTGGAGCTGAACGAGGTTTCCCTACCCGATGTAACGCGTCGGGAGTCTGACATCATCAACCTCTTACCGGAGAATCCGCATCAATTCGGTCAAGCTGGTGACTTCGTGGTCGGGGACGACTGTGTCGTCGCGCGGGTGGCCTGTGCGGTTTAGCCAGACCGCTTTCATGCCGACGGCCTGTGCGCCCTGCACGTCCGAGTCGAGACTGTTGCCGATCATCAGCGTCTCATCGGCTGTAGCGGCCAGACGGGACAGCATGGTCTCGTAGATCCGCGGGTCTGGTTTGCCGAAGCCGACCTCGCCGGAGATGACGATCTCGTTGAAGTACCCGGCTAATCCGGCCCCGGCGATCTTTTCGCGTTGGAGGTCGGGCGCGCCGTTGGTTAGCAGCCCCAGCCGGAGGGTCCGCTTGAAGTGCTCGAGCGCGGGCCGAACGTCGTCGTACACGACGTGGATCTCGCGGCGATGGATCGGGAAGACCTCGGCTAACTCATGAGCCAAATCGACGTCGTCGATGCCGTGTCGGCCGAGGGCCTCGTACCATGAATCGTGCCGGTAAGTCGGCGCCCATTCGCGTAGAATTCTGAGGCTCTCATCGGCTCCCTCGAACCGCGCCCAAAGGGCTTCCCATGAGCTGATGCCGATCTCGACGCAATAGGCGCGGACCGGCGACGCATGCCAGATGCGGCGACAGGTTTCCCGGATCGTCGCGTGCAGGTCGGCCGGCTCAATCCCGTACCGCGATTTCGCTAATTCGCACGTTTTGAGAA
>CBFDDG010000608.1:0-2848 GCA_965603505.1 uncultured Phycisphaerae bacterium
GGGTCGATCGAATGAGCCCGTTTCAGGCTCCCGGCGGGTCGATGGTATGCCCGGAAGCGTCGAGAATCAAGAAAGAAGTCACAATCGGCCGGCCCGTCCGTGCGGCGCACATGTTCGACGACGCTGCCGATCGTTGACAGCTCCCGCGCGGTATCCATGGGCCGGAACGAGGGGAGACCAAGACGCAGAATCCTGCCGATGGCACTTTGAGGGCGTACTGTTGTGCGGCTTGCTTTCAACCCGGATTTCCCAAGTAGTTGGTGGCGGAGCGATGCTGGCGGACAAGTACGCCGTTTCAACCCGTGAGGTTGGCCGTTTCGAGACGGAGAACCTCAGCACGAAGGACAACCTGAAGAAGCTGATGGATCTTTCGGGTAAGTGGATCGACAAGGTCCACCGGCGAAGGCCGCTGGGGGAGTTAATCCTCGACATGGACAGTTCCGTCAGTGAGACGTATGGCCGGCAGGAGGACTCAGCCTACAACGGCCACTTTGGCGGCATGTGCTATCACCCGCTGCTTCTGTTCAATCAGTTCGGGGCCAACGCGGTATTGGAGAGAAAAACACGGTTCGGTGATAAAGAAGCCGGGGTCGAGGTCTGTCGAACAGGCGGCAAAATGCTGGATTTCTTCGCAGATTCCCCGATCCCTGCCACAAGCATGGATCAGGCGTCTTAACTGTTTATTAGGAAACGAGTTGCGCCCCATACGGGTATGGCGGCACCCACGAATCATTTCAACGAGGCAAAAAAATCATTGAGTTTGCAAAATATACTTGACATTCTGACAGGTATGTATTACTTTATGCAAGATATGTATTGTGTTATGCCATATGAAAATGTCACAAGGAGTCAAAGTGAGTCCAAGAATCAAGTTAAAGCTGGCCCGAGTGGAGCACAACCTCACGCAGGCCGAACTAGCGGAAAAAGTAGGCGTCACACGCCAGACCATCGGCCTCATCGAAAACGGCGGGTACAATCCCACCTTGTATCTATGCATCGCCATCGCCAAGGCGCTCGACAAAACCCTCAACGACCTATTCTGGGAGGAATCCGAACATGAAGGATGAACGCATTCAGACCACCGTCAACCGTTTTGCAGCAGGAGGATTTTTTATCTGGTACGTATTGACGTTGATTTCCCTTGATTATCGGTTGCTGATTCTCAAGCAGCACCCCCGGGATTTCTGGGACTTTATCGCCATCTTTTTGATCGCCAACCTCTTCGTATTCATCGCATACGCAAACAAAGGCGTCTTTGACCACGGTTTCAAGATGAGATGGTTGACCATCGGCATCGTCAACCTCATCGTTCTTTTCACGTTGTTCTTCATCATGGGCCAAATACATTCCGTCGTCGATGTGGGCGTGTTCCTGATCAGCTTTTTACTCGGGATGGGACCGGTCATTGGAATAGCCCACTTCCTGAATCGGCGATGGAAGCGAAAAGAAGGAATCGAAGACGAGAAATGAGAATTCAGATCCATCGATGAACCGTCAAGAATGGGCTGCTGTGGCACTCGGGTTGCTTTCCAGCAGCGCCCCCCCGCCTTCGCGGGGGCAGGCTCTATCCTCCATAACGACACGAATCAGCTTACCGACTCCATCGGCGTAAGGCAAGCGGCAGCGAGGCTTGGCCGGGCGGTTTATTGGCGTTCAATACGGACGTCTGATCGCGCCCGCCTTCTTCTGGAAGAGTTCCAGCCAGCCGAGCGTCAGGGCCTCCGCCAGACCTTTCGATTGGCGATATTCCTCGGGCGTCTTGCCCCCGTAGAAGCCGATCCAGCCGTCCGCGATCTTGCGCGAGCCCTCGATGAACGTGCCCAGTTCGTCCGCGCCGCATTTGAGCGGAAACATCTCCTCGACGACGAGCGGCTTGCCGATATCGTAGGCGGCCAGCGCCGTGAGCGCCTCGTCGATCTTTCCCGCATCCGGATAGAAGTGAACGCAGGCGAAATCGAGGTTCTCAGCCACCTCTTTGCTGTAGAACAGCGGCTTGGCCTTGGGCCAGACGAGCACCCAGGGAATCACGCCGACCGTGATCAGGTGGCGGTCGTCGTGGTCCCGGATCGCCTTGGCGAGCCGGTCCACCCAGGCGCGGGCGACCTGCTGCCGCGTGCGTCCCGCTAAGTCGAGCGTGATGCGCTGGACGAAGAACTTGCCACCCAATTCACCCGTAAGCCACTCGGCCTCCTTCTTGTCGCCGGGCAGGATCGGCTCGTTCATCAGGTCGTAACAGAAGATCGCCGGGCTATCGGCGCCGCACGCGGCCACGGCCGACCAGAAGACGGCCTGCGCGTCCCAGCGTGCCTCTTCCGACATCGCGTCATACCAGGGCGGGACGTCCTGTTTGTGATAGCATCCGAGCCCCGTGACATCGAGATAGAGTTGCACCCGTTCGGCTAATGCGATGAGCCGGCGGAACCGGTCCAGGGCCGCGGGGTTCGGCTCGTCAGGGCCTTTCATGAATTTGCCGAATTGCGGGTGGATACGCACGACGTTGGCGCCGAGCGCCTTCATCTCCCGGAAATCCTCTTCGACCTTGGACCATTCCGATTCCCAGTAGTCCTCAAGGAGGCGGCCGTTCTCATCATGGTCGTAGTTGAATCCCCACGCGACAAAGGGACGGCGGTCTTTTTCGAGGACGAAGCTGTTGCCGTCATCGGAGACTCGAATCGACTGCATCGCCGGCGCCGCGGCCTGAGTTTGCCTGTAGGCGTCAAACAGTGCAGCGATGTCCGCTTCCTTCGAATCCCCGCTGTGAACGACGACGCGATAGCTCAGCGTCAGCTCTTCGCCTTTGGCAAGGTCGAGTCGATCCCCTTCGAGCCAGAACATCGGCGTCGGCGAG
>CBFDDG010000609.1:0-2841 GCA_965603505.1 uncultured Phycisphaerae bacterium
GGTGGCGGAATTGGCAGACGCGCCAGCTTGAGGGGCTGGTGGGCTTCGGCCCGTGCTGGTTCGAATCCAGTCCCGAGCAGTTTCCAGGAAGCCGGATTTCGGGTATCTGCCCGGGGTGGATCACACCCGAAGGGGATGAGCCGACAGCCCAATTTCCGCCGTTTTCTCTTGACTTTGCGGTCAAAAGCGTCCATAATAAAACTGCTTTTTCATTTGGCCCCTGCTTTTCCTCCCACCACCTCCTCAAAAGCAGGGGTTTCTTTGTGCTCTATTCGACGGCGAATTCTTTCTTGCGAGTGTTCATCTGGGCCTTGAGGCGTGCGACAATCGATGAATGCATCTGTGAGACGCGGGATTCAGACAGGTCCAGGGTCGCGCCGATCTCCTTCATGGTCATCTCCTCGTAGTAATAGAGAACGATGATGAGCCGCTCGGCGCGGGTCAGGCCCTTCGTCAGGAGGTTCTTCAGGTCGCGTTTCTGGGCTTCGAGCAGGGGGTCCTCGCTGCGATGATCCTTGATCACGTCAATTTCATAGACATCCTTGTCGCCGTCCATGTCTCCACACTTCGTGCTGAGCGAGACCAGGCTGGCGGCGTTGGCGTCGCGCTGGAGCCGGCTGAACTCGTCGAGATCCATATCGAGTTCTTGCGCCAACTCGTGCTCATCGGGCTTTCGACCCAGGTGCATTTCCAGCGCGTGTGTGGCCTTGGCCAGTTGATGTGCCCTGGCCCGGACCAGCCGCGGCACCCAGTCCATGCTGCGCAGCTCGTCCAGGATGGAGCCCTTGATCCGTGGGGCGCAGTACGTTTCGAACTTCACTCCTCTGGCCGGATCGTATGCGTCAATGGCGTCCATGAGGCCGAAGATGCCGGCGCTGATGAGGTCATCCAGTTCCACCTTGTCCGGCAGCTTCGCGTGAAGTCTCTCGGCCGCGTACCGGACCAGATCCCGGTAATGCTCCATCAGAAGATTCCGGGAGTAGTGGTTGTGGGTCTTGTGAAAAAGGTCCCATATCTGGCCGATGCTGAGCTCTTCATCCGTCTTTGCTGCTTGTGTCTTCACAGTCGCCTCCGTTACGTCCTGACACACCGATCCTTTGCTGTATGATGCCGTACAGACTCCTTGTTCGTTTCCCATCCCCCACCTGCAGAACTCCGGAACATGAGACGGAATCCCATATCACTCATTATCGGCCTGTTGCCCGCCGACTTTAATTCAACCATCGGATCACTTTCCGCCAGAAGCTATCATCGAGGCCATCCCGGCCCCGCAGGCCTCCGAGACGAGCCGCCAGAGTCGCCAGCGAAGTGCTGATCTGGGACTTCGGATAGGCCAGGACGACCGGCGTGCGTGACCGTACGGCCGCACACAATCGCTCATCCTTGGGCAGCGTCCCCGCGTAGTAGATGTCCGCCTGTAGGAACCTGCGGGAGACGTCGGCCATCCGCTGGTAGGTCTGCTTGCCCTCGGCGACGCTGCGCGCCATATTCACGACGAGACTTATCGGTCCTCTGTATTGTTTTCGGACGAGAACTTTGATGACTCCGTATGCATCGGCCATGGCCGCCGCTTCCGGGGTCGTGACAACCAGAACGTGATCGGCCGCCAGACAGAAGCCAATCACGGAACTGGAGATTCCCGCCGCCGTGTCGATGACGATCGCGTCGGTTTCGTGCTGCAGCCGGCATAGGTGGTCGATTAGCCTGCGCCGGTCGTAGTCGCTGATATCCGCGAGACGGTCGAGCCCGGAGGCGCCGCAGATGAGGCGCAATCCTCTGGGCCCGGTTTGCATGACCTCCTCGATGCTCTTGTGACCGCTCAGCACATGGGAGATGTTGTATTTGCTGCGGATGTCCATCACGAGATCGAGGTTGCCCAGGGACAGGTCGGCATCGAGCAGAAGCACCCGCTTGTTGAGTGAGGCCAGGCAGAGGGCTATGTTGGCGGCGATATTCGTTTTGCCGACGCCGCCTTTGCCGCTTGTGACGGCGAGCACCGTTGCCGATGACGCGCAGCGATCCGGTAATGGTAGATTGACGGCTTGATTCTCCATAGGTTGCCGCTCGGGGTCTCCTGTATCAGTTCGCCGTGTCAAAGTGAGTGGAGGAATTCTCGATGGGACCATCACCTGCAAGCATGGCGTCGAGGCTTGCCTGCGGTACGGCGGGGCACGTCCCGCATTTCTGCCGGAATAACTCCTCGGCTACCCTGCGATTCAATGCATTCTCGAGAAGCTTGTTCACCTGTAACTCGATGTATGCCCCCCGGTCCTTCTGCAGCTTGGCCTGGGCGTGTGTATCGGCTATCGGCCGGATCTGCATCGAGTTGTGCGCACCGAACTTGATATTCGGCGTATCACGAAACAGGAGCCGACGGCTTCGCAGATGCTCCGCGATGGCGCCGTTGAGCAGCTCGGCAAATTCGCGGACCGGCATGTCCCGGGACAGGAATCCCGGGGTATCGATCTCTCGCATGTTGCGCTGCAGGATGCGCCGACGCAGGTCTGTGAATTGGATGATTCTCGCCAGAACTTCACTTATGTTGTCTGGAATCAGTGACAGCAAGTCCATCAGCATGCCCTCGATTTGGATCTCAGATGGTCACGATTGACATGGCGCCGGGACGATGGCAGGGGGGCATGGCTCTCTTCCACTCCAAGCGGATGCAATGCCTTTGCCCTGGCGAGTATACTCGAGATTCACCCATTCCAGACGTGCCGAAGCAGGCCTCGGCATGGATCCAGGCGTGAGAAGCCGCCGACCGACGGGGGAACGTTGTGAACTATGCCCGCGAGGGGCAGGTACAAAACAAAAATCACCTTTGAGAGACGAAGCCGTATG
>CBFDDG010000610.1:0-2837 GCA_965603505.1 uncultured Phycisphaerae bacterium
GCGTTGCTGGTCCTGTTCGGCGTGGAGCCCGGGAAGGACCGAGAGGTCTTCGCGGCGTTCGGCGAACATCTGATCCGGCCGGGGTGGGTCACGCCGGAGGTGCAGCAGACCCTGGACAGCGCGGTCGACTGGCGAATGGGCGACCGGCAGACGCTGGCCGATCTACAGCCCGCTGCACAGAGGTTGATAGAGCGTATTGAAACGCTCTTCCTGTCGCTCGATGCGAACCTCAAGTTTCGAGCACAACCGGTCAGGGCGGCCGAGCCTGCGGCGGGACCCGCGCCCCACATCCATCGAATGGACCTCCGCGGCGTTCCCTGCCCGCTGAACTTCGTGAAGGCGAAGCTGGCCATCGAAAAGACGGACCCCGGGGACGTGCTTGAGATCGAGCTCGACGAGGGCGAGCCCATCCGGAACGTCCCTGGCAGTTTAGCCGAACAGGGGCACAGGATCGTGGAGATTCGGAAGACAGGTGCACATCACCTGCTCAAGGTTGCGCGGAAGCAGTAGTTGTCGTCACCCGGCCTTCGTACGTGCATCAATCGATCTGGCCTTTTTAGCGCAGCCCGGCTATGATACGTAACCCTCGGTTGATAGCCAACGACCCCGAGCAAGGAGCTTTGGTGGCGCTGACGGAACGGGACGGAAATTTTCGTTCATCATGAGCATGACTCGATCCGACATCAAGTTGCTGGCCCCGACGTTTTCGGCGTGGTCGCCGACACAGCCGCCCGACAGGCAGGTAGTCGTGCTGATGAGCGGCGGCGTGGACAGCAGCGTCACGGCGCATCTGTTGAAGTCCGCCGGATGGGACGTGCTCGGCATCACGATGAAGATCCCCGTCGCGTGTAACGTCAGCGGTCGCGGCTGCTGCGGGGCCGACGCCGCATTCGTCTGCGACGCACTGAACATCCCCCACTACTTCATCGACGTGACGAAGGCGTTCGACGAGATCATCGTCCGACCGTTCCGCGAAGCCTATGCAAACGGGCGAACCCCCAATCCCTGCGTGGACTGCAACACCTTCCTGAAGTTCTCTCTCGTGTGGGACCACATCGCCGAGCAGTTCGGCATCCGGTCGCTGGCGACGGGACATTATGCGAAGGTCGTCCACGACGGCGAGAGAGTCTGTCTGCGCCGGGCGGCCGACAAGGACAAGGACCAGAGCTATTTCGTCTATGGGATCCCAAGCCGCCGATTGCCGAGTTTCATCCTGCCGTTGGGCGACCTGGCGAAACAGCAGGTCCGCACAATAGCCTCGGAATTGGGGCTGTCGATCGCCGGTAAGGCCGAGAGCATGGAACTGTGCTTTGCGGGCGAGCAGAACTATCGACTTGCGCTAGGGGCCGATGAGGCACATCGTCCGGGGGATATGACGGACATGCAGGGCAAGAAGATCGGCGTGCACAAGGGGGTTGCGAACTACACGCTCGGCCAGCGCAGGGGCCTGGGCTTTGCCGGCGGCAAGCCGCTCTACGTGGGCAGGATCGATACGGGGACGAATACGGTCGCCTTGGGTACGAGAGAGGAGGTAAGCCGACATCTGGTGCGCGCCACACACCTGAATATTCTCCTGCCGGATGCGCTTACTGCGGAGACAAGACTGTTCGGGAAGATTCGCTCCTATGGCCAGCCGCGGCCGTGCCGTCTCGTTGACTTCACACCTGTCGGCATGGCGGTGGAATTCGAGCAGCCGCAGTTCGCTCCGTGCCCCGGCCAACGGCTCGTTCTCTACGACCAGAACGACAACGTCGTCGCCGGAGGCGTCATACAAGAAGACCCCGGGCCACAGGCCGAAGTCTGAGTCTCTCCGATCCTTATACACCGCCGGGGGTGGTTTTCGCCCGGGCCTGGAGCCTGCACTGCAGTTGCCGCGCCTGCCGGTCGATCACGAACAGATAGGCGAAGTGACAAACCCACACAACGGAAAATCCCAGAAGCAAATAGAGCATGGTCTTATCCTTACGGGAGAAGTTCTTCTTCCAGTTTCAGATTGCTGCGCAACAGGCTCGTGCGCAGCCAGATCAAGCCGCCAGCCAACAGGACGGTCCCGGCCATCCCGAGCATCAGCGCCGCCGTTTGCCAGCCGGAATCGAAACTGAAGTTCGGCCGGTGGATGTCCGGGAGGAAACGAGCGCTGATGAACACCAGCGGGACATCCAGAAAGGCGATGATCCCGAAGACGGCGCAGATCCGCGCGTTCCGACGCCGGGAGCCGGGCAGGCTGACTCGGAGGATCAGGTAGACCGCATACAGAAACCACAGGATCGCGGAGCTCACGAGGCGCGGACTGGGCGTCCACCAGATGTTCCATTCCGCCCGCGAGAAGATCATCCCGGTTGCGTTCAGGATCGTCGCAAACACGAATCCCGCCTCGGCCGAGGCGATCGCAACGAGGTCCCAGCCTTGTCTGCCGGTTGCGAGGTAGCCAATGCTCGCGATCAGCAGGATCACGAAGCACAGCAGGGCGCAGACCGCATTCGGGACGTGGGCGTACAGGACGTTGCGCTGGACGGGGACAATCTGTCCGGCCGTCAAGCCGAGGTACGTTGAGACCATCAGGAGAAGGATGGCCAATGCGAACAACAATCGTCTCATGCGCTTCACTCCTGTATAACCACCCCGAAAAGCAGCCAGCAGGCCACAACAAACACGGCGTCGAACGCGAGAAGGTAGCCCAGCGCCGCCCGAAAACTGCCGACGAACGCGAGCGAGCCGGTGCCGCCGACTTGCTCGGGCATCGCCCCGAACAACACCAGCAGGGCAAACGACGCGGGAATCAACATCGGCATGAGGATGACAAGGACCACGATGCTCAGCAGCGAGCCGCGGGTCCG
>CBFDDG010000611.1:0-2822 GCA_965603505.1 uncultured Phycisphaerae bacterium
ACGCCGCAGGAGCATAGCGGCAGCGGGATGCCGAACAAGGTCGCCTTCAGCAAAGGCCAGACGCCCCGCCCCCCGAGGTGCCGCTCCACCATGCGACGCGAGACCAGCAGCGAGAGCAGCCCCGCGACGAAAAAGCCGAACAGCAGGTACGGCGACATCTCGGCGACCGTCCCCCAAAAATGCACAACGACTTGTCGTAGAAAATCAAACATGGTCAACGGCTTTGGCCCTCACGGCGGGCTCAACGGTCACCGTTTCGCTGCGGACCACGTCGCCCGGAAGCGAGACAGTGACATCCTCAAAACTCATCTTTGCGCCGCTCAGCGCGATCGCCTCGCGTGCCACGCGGGTCAGGCTGGAGCAGCACGGCACCTCCATGTGCAGGACTGTGAGGCTGCGCACGGCGCTCGATTGCAGAATCTGCGCCAGCTTCTCGATGTAAAACCGGGCGTCGTCCAGCTTCGGGCAGCCCACGGCGATGCTGTGACCCTTGAGGAATCGCGGATGGAAATCTGCCATCGCAAACGGAACGCAGTCCGCCACGAGCAGGAGGTCTGCATCGGCGAAATACGGCGCCGTCGGCGAGACCAGCCTCAACTGCACCGGCCAATGGCCCAGTTGCGACTTCGGATCGTAGCCGGCCCCTTCGCTCTGTCCTGCGTCCTCTGTCCTCTGTCCTCCGTCCTCCGATTCATTGCTCTTGAACTCGTGCATTGCCAGACCCGGACATGCGAACAGCGGCTCGGCAGCTCGTGCGTGACCTTGTCCTAAGTGCGTCTTCACGGCCTCTTCATCGAACTCGGCCGCATCGCGCTGCTCGATCGTGATGGCGTCCTCGGGACAATGCCCCAGGCACGCCCCGAGACCGTCACAGTACGTATCGCTCACGAGCCGGGCCTTGCCGTTGATGATCTTGATCGCCCCCTCGGCGCAGGCGGTCACACACAGCCCGCAACCGGTGCATTTGGCCTCGTCGATCCTTACGATATTTCGTACTGCCATTTGTCCATCTCCACGAATGTATGAGGCATTGCTGTCTATACCGCCAACGTCGCCGCCAGGTCTTCTTTCGCGGTGCCGATCGGCTTGATCTTGAACTTCTCGACGAGCACGTTCAGCACGTCCGGCGTGACGAAGGCCGGCAGGCTGGGGCCCAGGCGGATGTTGCTGACGCCGAGATGCAGCAGCGTCAGCAGAATCGCCACGGCCTTCTGCTCAAACCAGGACAGGATCATCGAGAGCGGCAGATCGTTCACGCCGCAGTCAAAGGCCTTGGCCAGCGCGACGGCGATCTGAACCGCCGAGTACGCGTCGTTGCACTGTCCGCAATCGAGCAGGCGCGGGATCCCGTCGATGTCACCGAACTGAAGCTTGTTGAAGCGGAACTTCCCGCACGCCAGGGTCAGGATCACGCAATCGTCGGGCACCTGCTCGGCAAACTCGGTATAGTAATTCCGCCCGGGCTTGGCGCCGTCGCAGCCGCCGACCAGGTAGAAGTGCCGGATCTTGCCCTGCTTGACCAGATCGATGACCTTGCCGGCCGCGTTCATGACGGCGTTGCGTGCAAAGCCGATGGTGATGTACTTCTCGGGCCCATCGGCGTCGAACCCCGGCGCCGCCAGAGCCGCCTCGATCACCGGCGTGAAGTCGCGGTCGGTAATGTGCGTCACGCCGGGCCAGCCGACCAGATCCAGCGTAAAAATCCGGCCCTGGTAGCTCTCCTTCGGCTTCTGGATACAATTCGTGGTCATGACAATTGCGCCGGGGAACTCGTCGAACTCCTTGCGCTGGTCCTGCCAGGCGCCGCCGTAGTTGCCCACGAGGTGTTTGTACTTTTTCAGGACGGGGTAGGCGTTGCAGGGCAGCATCTCGCCGTGCGTGTAGACGTTGATCCCCTTGCCTTCGCTTTGCTTGAGCAACTCCTCCAGGTCCTTCAGATCGTGCCCTGAGACCAGGATGCACTTGCCCTTGACCGGCGTGACGCGGACCTGGGTCGGCTCGGGATGGCCGTAGGTTTCTGTATTGGCCGCGTCGAGCAGCTCCATCGCCCGCAAGTTGATCTCGCCCGTCTTGAGGGCCCTGGCCAGCAGATCGTTGGTGTCGGTCGGGCCCGTGGTCAGATAGTCGAGCATCTCATGAAAGGCCGCGTACAGGGCATCGTCTTCCTTGCCCAGAATCTGCGCGTGGTCTGCATAAGCGCCCGCCCCCTTAAGGCTATAGACGATCAACTCCTGCAAGCCGGCCGTGGTATCACCCAGTTTCTCGATCCAATGCGCGATGCCGACCTCCTGCCCCTTGGCGATCAGTCCCGCAAAATCGTCGGCCCCTTCCCACCACGCGACGGGGCAGCTCAGCGTCTCGGGCGTCTTACCGGCCTGCTGGGCCGCGTTCTCGTAGAGCCGTTGCGCTTTGGCCTTGATCGCCGCCGCCTCCTGCAAAAAGGCGCCGAACCACCGGGGATCAAAATTGACATTCGTCAGCGTGCTGAACAGCGCCCTGACCACAAACACATCGACGTCCCGGTCCCGCGCGCCCAATTCTCCGGCCCGATGGGCGTAGCGAGCGAGATCCTTGGCCGCGTAGATCAAGAGGTCCTGCAACGCCGCCGTTTCCGGGTCCTTGCCACAGACCCCCATCGCCGTACAGCCGCTGCCTTTGGCCGTCTGCTCACACTGGTAACAAAACATGCTCATAACTGACACCCCTTTCGTCTTTTGGCAATCAAAGTTCTATGGGCCGGGCCACGCGATTCAACGCAATCTCGTCTCCGGCTCTGGTTTCAACATTCTGTCAATCATCTCACGCACGAATCATCGTCAGCA
>CBFDDG010000612.1:0-2810 GCA_965603505.1 uncultured Phycisphaerae bacterium
GACTGCTTGGGGCACAGTTGCAGGTAGACCTCCACGGTCCCGTTTCCGGAGGCCCGACAGGCACCGATTCCACATGCTCCGGACAAAGGATCAAAAATCGCAACGGTCGGCGCATCGGCGTGAAGCCGGACCCAGCCATCTACCGCTTCATCCTTCGAATTGACGATCCAGTAGACGCGATCCCGGCCGTCTCTGCGACGCACAAACCGAAGTCCGCAGTCCACCATGGATTCGCGGTCGACGCGGGCAAGCTCCAGCAACGCATTCAGGTCGTCGCCGAGCCACACTCTTCCACGCCCCGCCGCGGCGACTTGCACGTTTTCGCCGTCGGCCTTGCGGAAATCGAGCTGCGCGACCTGTTCCCGATAGGCGCGCTGCCGTTTCTGTAGATCGCCCCAACCCGGGACATCCGACGGCAAGCTCTTGTGTACGACGACGGCGGCGCCGCTTCGCGCCAGATCGATCAGCTTGCCGAACGTATCGAGAGGGATAAAGCGGCATTCGGGCACGACGATGGCCCGATAGGAAGTGCCGCCGGTCTGCAACGTGCCGTCCGCGCACGTGACGTCGCGAAGCTGTCGGTCGGAGATGAAGTCAAACGTATAGCCGGTATCGAGCAGGGCCTGTCCCTGCGTGCGGGCGGCGGTGCCGGCAGCACTGCCGTCAAAGTGCTGCAGCAGGCCCCTGCCCGGCTCGGACCACCGGTCGTGGATCGGGAAATAGAGGAGCACGTCGTTGTCGGGCCGGCCGGCCTGCAGAAAGGACTGGCAGCGGGTAAAGTACGCGTTCAGCGCCGAGAAATTGCTCCAGAACGAATTGGTCGGGCCGAAATGCACCGAGGCGTAGAACAACCATCCCGGCCATTCTTCCCCGGGCGGCGAGAACGTCGTGCCGTGATAGCAGATGTGGTTGACCCCTCCCAGGAAGAACTGATCGACGGCCTGCTTGACCTCAACCAAAGTCACGCAGAAATGCTCATTCAGCCACGTTGCGGATTCCGAGGAAGCCAGCCGCTTGCCCGTGACATGCGCCGCCGACGAGGCGAACTTGAACTTCACGATGTCCGACCCTTCGGTTTCGGGGATGCCGCTGGCGGCGTACAGATCGAGAATGTTGGCCGGCGAGCCGTGGGCCTGGTTTCGTGTGGTCGCGCCGTTGCGCTCGGCCCATTTGCGCCACGGGATAGTGAATTCCTCGAGTAGCAGGTCGGAGAGTGTCTCTCGATAATCACACAGGACCCGACGATTCTTCTCGACGGCATCGTCGCCAAACAGCGCCGGCAGATGATCGCGCAGGTCGTAGCCGCGACGTCTCTCGAACTCCGCAAAGAGTTCGGGCGTCCAGTTTGACTCACCCGCTGCGTCATCGACCTCGTATGAATCGTTGAAGAAGGCCCGCAGAAGCCCGATGTCACGACCGGCAAAGGCTCGGTCGAACCGCCGGAGGTAGTTCTCCAGCGCCTGCGAGGAGAAATGATCGATCACATCTCCTTCGCCGCCCGGCCCGGCACGCTCCACCATTTTGCCGTGCCAACCTTGAAACACAGCATACAGGGTCCACTCGCCGGCCGGCGCCGTCCAGTGCAGCCTTGCCTCCGGGTCAACCTTGTCCGCGAGGTCGAGGGACTGCCCCCGATCCGAATACGCCATCAGGACCTGCAGGGGCAGCGGTTTCTCGAAGCGGACCTGCTCCAGGGCGAGGGCCTGCAGGTCTTCGTTGGCCCGGATGGGCTCCTTGAGATCCGAGATCGCCATGCGACGCCCGATCGCACGCACCATGGGCTTCTGCATGAGTACGACCGGCTCGGCAAGACTCTCACCGGCCCTCAGGGTGAAAGTCTTGTGAACGGCATTCTTGCAGGCGTCATCTACTTCGACCCACGGCCCGCCGAAAGGCCAGCCGTTTCCTGTCGCCAGGTCGATGCCCAGGTCCAGCCGGTCGGCCTCTTTCAGCGTGTGCTCGAGCATCGCCATCCACTGCGGCGAGAGGTACTCGATGAACCGCTCCTCATGGCCCCTCACGCCGTAGATCGGCGTGATCTCCAGGCCTCCCAACCCAGCGGCCCGGTACTTCTCCATCTCGACCGTAAGGTCCTTCTCGTTGACGATGCTGCCCATCCACCACCAGCGCGTCCACGGCCTCATTTCCTGCGTGATCGCCGGCCAGGCAACGGGCGAAGCATCGCCCGCGCGGACCACAGGGCTCAGTAGCAACAAAATAAAACTCAGGAACGGCCGTAGTATCGTCATACAATATCTGTCTTTCATCGTGCCCTCCCTTTTCTCGCAGGAGTCGCAAGGCCGTTTTCAATCGCCTGAGGCACCCCACGCAGCACTTAACTGAGGCGGGTAGAAGTAACCCATCGATTGAACGGCCACGTCCAGCCGGTACAGCGGATCCTGCATCAGGCACGGACGCCGACTCGTGGCGGGTATCGTCGTGGTATAGATGCGAATCAGCCCATCGGTGACGGTCACCAGTTCCTCGCGCCAGTCGCCTAAGATATCGGCCAGCCCCACGATCTGGCCCCGGATCTCGCCGACCTGCGCGCCTTTGTACCGCAGGATCGGGAACGTTCGGGCGCGGTAGCTGAACGGCGTCCGGACCTTGACGGGACCATCCAGCCAGTAGAAGGCCCGCGGCCCATGCCGGCCGAGGTCTTCGTCCTTGGCGAGCAACTCGCCGCGAGCGCTGTAGAGATAACAGGTGCGGCCGTCCCTCTCCATCCCATAGACCTCCATCCCCGGGCTGTCCGGATCGATGTCGGCGACCATGCCCCAGTCGTGGATGTGCGTCGTCGGATGCGGACA
>CBFDDG010000613.1:0-2809 GCA_965603505.1 uncultured Phycisphaerae bacterium
ATGGTCCGGGTGGGCATCCCGCTCGTCACGTGGACGGTCTTTTATCTGGGCGTCCGGCGATTCATCGAACACGAACCGCTCTCCGCTGGCCGCATCGTCGGGCTCATCCTGACCGCGGAGCCGTATTACCATCTCTGGTTCTTCTACATGATCCTGGGGCTCTACCTCGTGACGCCGCCTCTGCGGACGTTCGTGCGGCACGCCACACAACAGCAGCGCCTGTTCGTCATCGTTATGATGCTCGTCCTTTCGAACGCCTACCTTCAGACCGATGCTCTGCTCTGGAACAACCAGCAGTCGATCTTCACCCTATTCATCCCGTACATCGCCTACTATCTGTGCGGGTACGAGCTGAGCCACATCGACCCGCGCCGGATTCCCTCGAAGTACCTGATCTGGCCCGTACTGATCAGCGCGGGGTATCTCGCGGCGTTCTCCGGGGTCTTCATCGATCGGCAGGCGGGTCTCGACGGCCGGCTCGTCTTCGATTTCTTCGGTCCGCCCGTCATCTTCATGTCGATCGCGGTCTTCTGGGCGGCCTGGCTGCACGATGCGACGGCCAAGCCGCTCGAAGGGGTCCGCAAGACCGCCGTCGAATGGGTCGCCTCGACCACCCTCGGCGTGTACGTGCTGCACCCCCTCGTTCTCGAATACACTCGCGACCGCCTCGGCAACCATGCGGGCGATGGTCTGTTCGTGCTCGGCATTATCCTGGTTCCTTTTGTCACGTTCGCGGTGTGCTACGGGATTACCTCGCTGATCATGAATATCCCGCTGCTGCGCAGGACCGTGTCCTGAAAGATGCCTCGGTCGCGTGACACGCAGTCGCACGTCACCCTGAAGAAAGCAGCGATTCGGAGACGTGCGACGGATCAATGGATTTTCGTCGTCGATCAGGGTCGAAGGCCGGGTGCCATGTCCACGCTTGCGTGGACATGCCGGATTCGGCGGGAAAGACATGCTTACGCAAGCGTAAGCATGCCACCGCGCGCACGTAAGCGCGACGCCCGGCTGCCCGGTTGTTTCTCTATGTCACGTGGGGGCTTGGAAAGGGGCCTCGTTGAAAAGACTCGTGGGTGCTCTCAGGGTCATATGCGATGTAACTCATTGCGTGATAAAAAGTCAAGGGGCCTGAGCCATGCTTGCATTGTGAACTCAATGACTTCAGCCTATCCTGTCGGCAAAACCGCTTGGGCAGAGGGCCAAATTAGGGCAACCTGGGGGGTAATTTGGGCCTCTGGGGCCCCGAGCGGTTTTGCCGAGGTAAGACTCGCTGAAGTCCTCCACCCACAAATCATTCAAGAGAGCTGGAAAGGAAGAGCCAATGAAACGGGGAGTGCCTTTGAATCAGGCGAAGTGGCTGATCGAGCCGGGCTGTGTCGTGCTCGTCTCGGCGGGAACGATGGCCAAGGCCAACGTGATGACGGTCAGTTGGCAGACGCCGGTCCATACCGCCGATCCGTGTCTGGTCCTGCTGGTGATGCATCACGCCCGGTACACGTACGAGCTGATTAAGCAGAACCGTCAGCTCGTCATCAACGTGCCCGGCGAAGAGCTGCTCGAACAGACTCATCTCGTCGGTACCGTCAGCGGCCGCGAGATCGACAAGTTGAAGGAAGCCGGTTTGACACCGGTCGCGGCGAACCTTGTCCAGCCTCCGTTGATCGCCGAATGCGCCGGCCACCTCGAATGCGAGGTCATGGAGACATTCACCGTCCGAACGCATGACTTGCTCGTCTGCGAAGTCGTCTATGCTTCGGCCGAGGATGCCTTCTTCGACGGGGCCTGGGTCCCCGAGAAGTTCCACACGCTTCACTACATGCACGCCACACAGTACGGCCTGCTCACCCGCCGCCTCGAAGCGGGACGATAAGCTGCATAGGCCAGTGCCGCCCGTCATTTCATCGGTGGACATGAGATGAGATGGCGCTCTATAATGCGGTGTCGCAATCGGATGGCACCACGGTACATCGGATCAGAGGTGAAGTATGTCGAATTCGCTGGATCGACGTGATTTCCTGAAGAAGTCCCTGGCCGGCACGGCCGTCGGGGCGTTGACGTTGAGCTTCGAGGAGCAGGCGCTGCTGGCGCAGGCATCGAAGAGGCCGGCTCGCGCGGCGCCCGGCGGCTCGACGGGCGAGATGCCGATGGGCAATCTCGGCAAGCTGAAGGTGACGCGGCTGATCGTCGGGGGCAATCTGACCAGCGGGTTCGCGCACAGCCGCGATCTCATCTACGTCTCCGGCCTGCTGCGGCAATACTTCACGGACGAGAAGGTCTTCGAGACGTGGGAGCTGTGCGAGGAGTGCGGCATCAACACCGCCATCCTGCGGCTCGACGACCACGTTGTCGGTCTGATCACTCGCTACTGGAACGAGCGGGGCGGCAAGCTCCAGTGGATCGTCCAGGTCAAGCCCGACAAGTGGAACATCGAGCACTTCAAGACCGACATCCAGCGATGCGTCGATAACGGCGCCGTCGGTGCTTACATCCAGGGCGGCGTGGGCGACGGTCTCGTCAAGAACAACCAGATGGATGTGCTGGCCGAGGCGCTCCAGGCCATCCAGGACGCCGGCTTGGTCGGCGGCATCGGCGCGCACGACTTGGCGGTGCCCGTCGCGTGCGAGAAGGCGGGCCTCAAGCCCGATTTCTACATGAAGACGCTCCACAGCCCCGACTACTGGTCGTTCAATCCGCATGGCGAGAAGTGGGACACATTCCACGTCGGCAGCAAGGCCGAGCACGACAACGTCTGGTGCACCCAGCCGGCCGAGACGGTCGAGTTCATGAAGAACGTCACCAGGCCCTT
>CBFDDG010000614.1:0-2809 GCA_965603505.1 uncultured Phycisphaerae bacterium
CTCCCGGCGGGCCTCCTCGCTGCCGTAATCATCGGCCATGATCAGGCCGCGAGCGTCGGTTGCCTGCAGGTGAGTGATGACGCCGTGGGGACCACGCTCGGAATCGATCAGGACGGGGATCACTCCGGCGAGAATCGTGCCCCATAGGGCAACGTCCCAGTCCGCTCGGTTCTTACTGACGATCGCGACCTTGTCGCCGCGACGAAGCCCCGATCCCCGCAGCAGCCAGGTTGCGAAGGTCTCTGCCCGTTCCTTCAACTGGCAGAAGGTCAACGTCTCGTGCCGGTCGGTTCGCACGATTTCCACGCACACCTTATCGAGGGGAGTCACGGCCGCCAACGACTGGTTGAACAGCTCGATCAGATTCCGGTATTTGAGGGTGGTCTCCATGTCGTCAACTCCAGCCCAACGGGGTGTCGATCCTCTCGCCACCAATGATCAGGCAGCGCACTCGCTCGGGATCAAGCGGTTGTGTCCGTATCATCGCCGCTGCTCTCTCCGACCGCCGGCACTCGGTTCTACCGATGGTCATATCCTGCCCCGAGACATTGGTGGGCCTCGCCACACGACCGACGGTGGGTTCTGGACTGGGCGTGCGTGCAACTCCCACGGCCAACGCGCTCGTTCTGGGCTCCTTTTTGGCACTCCATCATAAAGAAAAATTGACAATGGGGAAGCGAAAAATGCACAAAGGGGCGATTTCCTTGTCTGCCGTGGCGTCGTGCGCAGTGTCGTTTATGCGGGTCACGGTCCCGCGAACGGCGCGAGGATCTCCATCCGCAGTCCCCTGCCGTCGCGTTCGGGCTGTTCGGGCAGCGTGGCCGCCTGCCCGAGGGCGGCTTGGGCGGCCGTCCACGCAGCAGCCAGGGCGTCCAGAATATCGTCCGCTCCGACCTCTCGGGCTCTGACGGCCGTCTCGATCATCCCGACGGCAGCAGGGAATAGCTCCGTCAGCAGGGCGATCCGCTCATTGCGGCCGGCGAGGGTCTTCTTGTTATGCCCCAGCGGGCGACTCCCGTTGAGCACGCAGAATGTCACCTCGGGGTGAATCTCGCGGATACGAGTCTGCATCGCCGGCGTGAGAAGCGCATCTACCTGCCGGATCTTGTCCATGATGAAGAAGCTTTGCTTGCTCAGGCCCTTGCCGGCAGATTTGCGGTGGATCGCGGCGGCATCGCAGTAGGATCGGGCCGAGAGGCAGGCTCGCACAGGCGGAGTAAAGACGCTGCTTGCTCGCCGGCCGAGCAACTTGCGGGCGGCTGCGTCGCAGGCCCTCGGCTCCGGCCCGTCGCTCAGTCCGATGGGAATGTCCACGCAGACGAGCGTGCAGTCATACGTCCTGAGAAGCACATCGGCGAAGTGCGGCGATATCCGGATGTCCTCGACCGCAAGCGGATACCGCAACTCGCCGGTCTCTTCAACGGTTGCCGAAATCGAGGCGACCAGCCAGCCGGCTTTGCAGCCGTCAACGCCTGCGACCTTGTATGCTTGCAGACTCATCTCTTCAAAGCAGCCAGCATCGCGGCGACCTGCTTCGCTACGTCATCACGATTGGCGGCGGTAAGGGAGAGCAACCGGATCGATGAGTGCTCTTTCGCTTCGCGGATGAACCCGCCGCCTTTCCGGGCCACCGTCGCGAGGACGCACTTGTCTGAGTCCAGCAGCCGGCGCACCGCCTCGACGAACGCTCTGGAGAAGCATTCCATCTTGCCGATTTCATCGACGACGAACAGGTCGGCATGCGTCGCACCGGGATCGAGGACCGGGACAACGTCTTGGTCGAAGCCATCGACATCCACGCCGTACTTGCCCACGCGGTGGGGGCCTCGGATATCGACGTGGGCCAGGATGCCCGTCCGCCCGTCAAGGCGGCGCCAGCCGAAGCCCACCCGCTTGCCCGCGTTGCGGATCTCCTCCGTGCAGAATCCCGCGATTCTTCTCGCATCGAGCGTGCCGACAATCTTCACCACGGCCGTTGTCTTGCCGTATCCCGGCGGACCCGTCAGCAGAATTTTCACCGGTGCGTTGACCATAGCCACCACGATGTGAACGCCGCGAGGTCGGCATAATCGGCGGCGCCGTCGCGGCTGAGGTCCTCCTTGCGAAGGACTTCCCTGCGGAGCCATCCGGCGCTCAGGGCGCTGTAGTCCCGAAGATCGACCCGGCTGTCACCGTTGAGGTCGGCGGGCGAGCCGTCGGCCCAGAGCGACATGCTTGCTTCGGCGGTCCCCCCGTAGGCACCCATGTTGATACGGTGCCCGTGCGGCCACAGCTCATTCTTCCATTCCAGGCTCTCGCTGCTGGCGTCGATGCAGGGACTGGTGACCTCATCGGTGACCCACTGCCGCGCGACCGGGTCCCATCGCCCCGCTTCGGATTGCAGATGGTAATCACCCAGGACCCAGAAGTCGTCGCTGGGATCGTCGGGCGTTTCGTTGGGGTCCCAGTAGTCGGTCCTGGCAAAGAGCGGATCAGCATCGATGTTGCCGGCGCCGAAACGGTGCCAGGATTGGGGCAGCAGCGAGGAGTTGACCGTGAGTTCTGTCTCGTCTGTCACTCCCTCGAAGATCAGCGGGGTATTCCAGAAGATGGAGTTCTCGACGATCGCGCCGCGGCCAGGCTTTCGGCCGGGAAGGTCCAAGTCGAGGTAAATCGCCGCGCCCGAAATGTTCACCGCCGTGTTGTTGACGAAGGTCAGAAAGGCATCGTTCTTGATCTGCGCGATGTGCTGGGCATTGATGAAGAGGTTGTGGGTCAGGGTGTAGTGCTTCCCGCTGCCCGCCGAAAGCACGTTGGCCTCGCCGGAGGC
>CBFDDG010000615.1:0-2809 GCA_965603505.1 uncultured Phycisphaerae bacterium
AAATGGTGCAGCAACCCGGAGAGCATCAAGCCCAAGCCGGAGCTCTCGTTCGGTCCCGAGACATGCCTCGGCGCGAACGAGTGCGGCGCGTGCCTGAAGGCCCCGTTCCCCGAAGGCGCCTTCTACGTCGTGGACGGCCCCGACGACCGTGTCCGGGTGAACTGGGACCTGGCGTCCGACGTCGACCAGGCGATGGCGGACCTGTGCCCGACCGACGCCATCGAGATGTTCGGCAAGATCATGACCGCCGAAGAGGTGCTGGACGAGGTAGAGCGGGACGCCTCCTTCTACCGCCAGAGCGGCGGCGGCATGACCATCAGCGGCGGAGAGTGCCAGCTTCAGCCGGATTTCGCTGTCGCGCTGCTGGAGGGGGCGCACGAGCGCGGCATCAACACCGCCATCGAGACTGCGAGCAACGTGCCCTGGAAGTTCATGGAGCGGGTGCTGCCTCACGTCGACACCGTGCTGCACGACATCAAGCTGATGGACTCCGAACGACACAAGAAGTGGACCGGGGTCGGGAACGAGCGGATCCTCGAGAACCTCAAGAAAGCGTACGAGACGTTCCCCAACACGGACTTCGTCGCACGCACGCCGCTGATTCCCGGGGTCAATGCCGACGAGAAGTTCATTCGGGAGGTGCTGGCCTTCATTCGCCCACACAAGAACGTGATCGACTACGAGTTGCTGCCGTACCACCGCTTCGGAACAAAGAAGTACGAGTTTCTCGGCAAGGTGTACGAGCTGGCTGACTTCAAGACGCCCCCCGACGACCTCGTCGCGCGGTTGAACGCGATCATCGATGAAGCCTTCGGTCGCAGCGGTCAGGAATCCGTGGGCTGATGTTCAGGACCTGCTTTGCGGGCAAGTGGGCTCTGATCCTGGTTGCCGTCATTGGCTTCGTGGCCAATGCGAGCCTTCTTGAGGCTCAGAGCAACAAGCCCGCTTCCGTGGACTTGGAGCTTCCCGTGGAGAAACAGACCACCCTGGGCCTCTATGTGACAGCAGCGCAGGCCTATGAAATGTGGAAAGCCGCACCAGATGAAGTGAAGGTCATCGACGTGCGGACCCCTGAGGAGTACGCCTTTGTCGGCCATCCGGAGATGGTCTGGAACATTCCCCTTGCCTTTGTGACCTATCAGAGAAGCGCAGGCAGAATCGAATACGGCTCGAAGATGAATCCGGGTTTTGTTTCTCTCGTCCAAGAGGTAGCGAAGCCGACCGACACGCTGCTGCTCATGTGCCGGTCAGGTGGACGCTCTGCCATGGCAGTCAACAAGCTCGCGGCAGCCGGTTTCAAGAATGTCTACAACATCACTGACGGGATGGAAGGCGACAAAGTAGAGGATTCCGAAAGCGTCTTTCACGGGAAGAGGATGAAGAACGGTTGGAAGAACTCGGGACTGCCCTGGGTCTACACCGTTGATCCCGAGAGGATCATCCTCTTGGAAGGCGCATCCAGGCAGAGGGAGTGATTGAAGCAGCCTACATGAGCATGCCAAACCGAACCCGGAATCATGGCGACGGGGCCGTCATCGAACCCGCCAGAGTGATTGAGGAGCGTCGGAAGATCGGTTTGCACCCGTCATGCCCTGTCCCAGCCGGAGCGATTTTGTGTTACGACACTGCGTTCTGGCAGTGGGTGTGTGCAGGCCCGGGATACGTTGAATGCGATGGCTGGCTAGCGGGCTCGTACCTGGTGCCGTGTAGTGAGCTCTGGATTCTGGTCTTGAAAGTACCGGGTTTTGGCGCCCCAACCGCTGTCATGACACTTGAAGAGCTGGCAGCACTCGGTATCAAGAAGTTCGTGAATCTCGGCACGGCAGGTGGACTCCAACAGAGCCTGAAGGCTGGGGACATCGTGGTTTGTGATCGCGCGATCCGCGATGAAGGGACTTCGTTTCATTATCTGGCTGCGGAGCAATACGCATTCCCATGCCCGGGGCTCACAGAGAGCCTGTGTGCGGCGCTCGAGAGAAAAGACGTTCAGTATCGCAAAGGCACCAGTTGGACCACCGACGCCCCGTATCGCGAGTCCATTGCTGATTTGCGCCAATACCGCGCCGACGGTGTTGCCACGGTAGAAATGGAAATATCTGCCTTGTTTGCTGTTGGCACCTATCGCGGAGTAGGTGTGAGTTCAGCTCTTGTCATCAGCGATCTCTTGTCGGAGGAGGGTTGGCATCAGGAGTACCACAGCGCAGAGAAGCTGGATGGTTTGAAGAAGATCTTTGAAGTCGCTCTCGAAGCTATCGCAATGAACAGCAGCACAGACCGGGTGCGCCTGCCCGGGCGATAGCCGGTTGTCGAATACCAGAGGTGCTCGAGCGGCTGCACCATTCACGCGGAGGAGTGCGGCAACGATGCAGGTCGAACAGAGCCTCAAGGTGGTCGAGATCGTTGCGCTGGGCATGGACCCTCCGGTGGTGGTCGATGCCGACACAACGCTGCGGGAGGTCGTGCAACGGATGCGGGACGAGAACTCCGGCTGCGCCCTGATCACCCGCGAGAATCAGCTGGCCGGGATCTTTACCGAGCGCGACCTGGTCGCGCGGGTCCTCGGTAACGGGAACGCGCTGGAACAACCGGTCGCGGACTGGATGACGCGGGATCCCGACCGCGTGACCCAATCCGCCCCGATCCGCCAGGCAATCCGGGTGATGCGTCGCGGCGGTTTCCGCCACGTCCCTATCGTGGACGAAGAGGGCGGAGTGGTCGGCTGCGTGAGCCATATGGACATCATCAACTACCTTGCCGATCACTTCCGCGAGCAGGTGCTCAACCTGCCCCCGGACCCCGATCAGATCGC
>CBFDDG010000616.1:0-2806 GCA_965603505.1 uncultured Phycisphaerae bacterium
CTCACTAAACGGCGACCGCAACTGCTTCCTGCGGGCACGCTTCGGCACACACGCCACAGTCGATACAAGCTTCCTCGTCCACGATCGCCTTGCCGTCTTTCAGCGTGATGCCTTCGACAGGGCACACCTCGACGCACTCACCACACCCCGTGCACTTCTCAACATCTACCGTCGCTGCCATGCAGTTATCCTTTCTGTTCCAATTGCTCAATCCGCTGCTGTATCTGCCGCATTTGCTCAGTCACGGCCTCCGCCTGCCGCTTGAGCACGGCCAGCTCGTCCTCCTTGCTGAGGTCTTGACCCGGTGGTAGCGTGGGAGCCGGATTGACTCCTGGCGGTCCACCGTCCATGTCCATTCCGCGGCCCATGCCGCCGCCACGCCCCATGCCCCGTCCCATTCCGCGGCCCCGGCCCATACCACCACCCCTGCCCATCCCCTGGCCCATGCCCATGCCTCCACCAGGCATCGGGGGCTGCTGGATTGGCGTGGGTTGGCCCTGAAGAGGGCTGGGCGCGCCGGCCATGCCGGAGTGACTGGCAACATTCGGTTGATTGGTAGCACCGAGTTGCCCCGCCTTGAACTGCTGGACCACGTCTCTCACGACGCCGCTGCATCCGACGATCACCTCAATACCGACCGCGGAGAGAGTCTGATGCGCATTGGGGCCGCAATTGCCGGTCAGGACAGATGTCACGCCCTTCTCAGCCATCAGTTGAGCTGACTGGATGCCGGCCCCTCCGCCGAGCGCTACGCTCTCATTTTGAATGGCTTCAAAGGTCAGATCATCCGGATCAACGATCAGGAAATACGGGCAGCGGCCGAAGCGCGGGTCAACGGCGGCATCCAATGTGGGTTCAGTAGCCGTGATTGCTATTCTCATGCAGGTTCTTCCTTTCGCACAACGGGCATTATCGCGGTAGGCACGCACTCAAGGTAGCTTCGCATTCCTCGTGACCGATCCTTTCCGGGAGGTGAAACTCACCTCTTTGGAAGGCTTCATGCGGGGGCGTTGCAGGCGGTTTTCAAAGAACGCGAGAAATACTTCTTGTCTGATTCGGAGTGGCACCTTTTGTATTTCTTTCCGCTACCACACCAGCATGGATCATTGCGGCCGAGGTTTGCAGCCGATTCCGGCGGCCGGCGGTGAAACAGTCTAGCCAGAAGTGCCATGTCTCTCTTTCCTCACTGTTGCTCCGTGTCATGGGTAGTGCACGAACATCTCGGCGCTTCGCGTCTTCTGACGGACTTCCCGGTTGCGGCAGAACGCCTTAGTTCAGGCTGACAGCCCCGTTTGGACACACCTCGACACAGGCTCCACAACCGCAGCATCTTTCCGCGTTCACCTTGACGGCGGCCTCACCCAGCGTAATCGCCTCGGTCGGACAAACCGCTTGGCAGGCACCGCAAGGCGTACACGCTGCTTCATCAATACACGCCACTGGCGTTGCACCGCTGTCTGGCCTGTCGGCCTCACGATCCCTGATCTTGTCGAGCCGCTGCTCTGCGGCAACGGGTGGTTGCCTTACAGGATCGAGTGTTCCCGGCCTGGTCGACGGAGTCGACGCCAGAACTCCCGGTAGTTCTCTTCTCTGATCGCCCACGCCTGCCTGGCGACCTAGCCGCATGCGTCGGCCTTGCCCGCGGCCACGCCCGCGTCCCATTCCGCGGCCACCGCCACGCCCACGCCCGCGACCACCAGCACCCGGCGGTCCCGTTCCGTCACCTCGCGGCATGGTCAACCCTGTTTTTCCTGGGCTGCCTCGAGTTCTGCGATTCGTTTCCTAATCTCAGCGAGCGTGCCTTCAAAATGCTCCGCCTGAGCTTTTAATGCTTGCACTTCCTGCTCGGCCGAGACTGGCGGATAGTACGGCGCGACGTCGGAAACTGGTGGCGCGCCGGGAAAGGCCATCGGATAGTACCCGTAGCCCCATCCTCGGCCTCGACCCCAGCCGCGACCCCAGCCGCCTCCTCGGCCCCATCCTCGGCCCATGCCCCAACCTCGCCCCGGCATGGGGTTCATGAAGCCGGGCATTTCGAACCCGGCGCAGTAACCTGCACCTCGTCCAGTCATTGGCCCCAGTCTGGCAGGGCCCGTTCCGTCTCCACCTGGCATGATATTGCTCCTTTTTCAGAATGTTCTGGAATTCACTTTACCTGTTTGTTCCACGTCCGCCGCCGCCTTGCCCTTGGCCACGACCTCGGCCCGTGCCGCCGCCGCGACCCCGTCTGGGCCGTCGGCCTTGTCCGGCGCCACCGCCGCCTTTGTTTCCGCCCTTGCAAGGCCCCAGACCTCTGCCGGTCCCGGAACCCTGTCCTTGCGGGCCTGTACCGTCACGATTTGGCATCATCATTCTCCTTCACGCGCCACACGACGCACGCGAGTAAGTTCCGAATTGCCGGGGGCTTACCAGCGCCCCCAGCCACGACCCCAGCCCCGACCACGACCGAAACCACGACCCCAGCCGCGTCCGAACCATCGGCCACGCCCTCCGCCGAACCGTCGGCCCCAAACAGGGACGTAAGGCACCCCATATCCGTAGGGGCCAAGGCCCTGCCAATAGGGTGCCGGACCGTACGGCGCTGCAAGCCCCCGGTACGCAGATCGGGGCCGGAAGCCTCGGCCGGGAATCGGATTCATGTAGCCGCGTACTGGAAAGCCGGCGCAGTACCCTGCTCTTCGTCCGGTCATAGGGCCGAAGCCCATCGGTCCGGTTCCATCGCCTGCTGGCATCTCAACGGCCTCCTTTCTTGTCTCTCTGACTATGAGAAAACTCTCACATCCGTTCCCTACACCCAGTGTCCCTG
>CBFDDG010000617.1:0-2795 GCA_965603505.1 uncultured Phycisphaerae bacterium
TCGACCGACTCGCTTGACAAGCACCGCCTCATAGATGGGCCTCGGCCCACCATCTGCCCTCCCAGCGCCTAGAACCGGACAACTACCGACGATCCCCCGCCGACCCGTGGGACCGAGGGATCGAGGGACTTCGAGCGCCCAAGGCGGAAGCTTGAAGGGATTGAGGCTGTTGCCGGATGGTGGAAACTGGCAGATTGTGATAGTATTTGCACGGCCGGATTAAGGCATGGGCACGCCTGGCGAGGGCATGGCAGGCGGGGCGTCGTGGATGGGTGATGCGTTCACGTGAGAACAGGGACGGCGCCGTGGCACACCGCAGCCGACTTAGGAGCTGGCATGTCTGACACGCTTCGTGCCCTCTTGGCTGATCTCACTGGCGAGGAGGCCCCATTCGATCAGGATATGGAGAACGCCACGCAGAGTGTCATGGAACGCTCTGGTTTGGGGTATAGCCAGTTGAATGAGCTGCTTCTGCTCTTGGGATACGACCGTGTTTCACCGGTTTTTTTTCAGTTTCTCATTGATGGGACTGCAGAGTACTGCCCCGGCGCGGCGTTCAAATCGCTCGATGAGATGCGCAAGGGGGTGGATCGCTTCCGAGTGCTGGCCATCCTGCGATTCGGCAACGTGAAGTTTGGGTTCAAGCACCTCTCGGCACCTTCCACCGATCTTGCGCCAGAACTCGACTTGTCTGCTCCAGAGGATCCGGCGAAGTTCTCCCGGCGACATGACCCGCTCATTCCCATCGATCCGATCCCAGGCGACAAAACGTACTTCCTCGGTTACTTGATTAAGCGCGAGCTTGATGCTCGGCTTGGGCAGAACCCAGATGACGAACCGGCTAAGAAGCAGCTTGAAGAGCGGCAGAGGGTCGTGGAAAAGGGAAAGAGGAATCACGAGGCATATCTGGCATCAGACCACATGGATGTTTATGTCGCCACGTCCATGCGGCAACGCCACGAGTACCAAATGACCAGCCGCGTTGTCAAAGAGGTCTTCTCCTCTCCCAAACTCAAAGATCTGAAGCTGCGGTGGTTCGATCCAACACAGGCGTATTGCGAGGATCGCATCGACAAGGGCCTGGCGGAAGGACTCATGCTGAAGCGAGCAGCTTGCACGCTGTATCTGGCGCAGGAGAGCGACACCCTTGGCAAAGACTCGGAGCTCGCGACCACCCTTGCGCAAGGTAAGCCCGTGATCGCCTACATCCCGTCGGTTGCGGCCGAAGATTCCCTGGCCTGGGTCGATCGACTCCTTGCGATCGTCGCGCAAGGCTGGCCGGGCTCGAATGAGCCTGAATTGGTTCTGGAACAGCTCCGCGTGTTCCGCCCTGAGGCGGCCTGGAAGGACCGCGAAGTGATGGACTGGGTGGCCAGCCCCGACCAAATGGACCTAGCCGCCGCAAAACATCGGCTCGCCGAGGGTGTCAGAATGCACTACGACACACGGGCCGAAACGCTGAAGCAGTTACATCCGCTAGGGATTCAAGTGCACCTTGACACAGGCGTTGCATGCGGCGTCCTAGTAGCTCGCTCGACGGAGCAGTGCGCTGACTTGATCCGCCGGATCTTGACCAGGACGTTGGAGTTCAAGATCTGCGAGAAGAGTATCGATGGCCGGCGCTATCTGCTGCTCAAGGAGACCACCACGGACTCAGTTTATCGGGTCGTAACCGGTGACCGTTTTCTGACGAACGCGTTCTGGAACTTCTATTTAGGCGAGTAGCTGCCTCGTAGGCGGCTTGCTTTTGCGAAGGATAGGGGCTACGCTACGTTGACAGGCAACACTGGGAGCTTTGCCATGGCACAGACCGAGAGAATGGACGGACAACCGAGCCCCTACGCCCCGGCATCGACGCCAAAGAAACGTGGCGCCGCGCCCGCGTCATCCTTGGCCAGACGTTCGGTGGAAGGACCTTACAGCCTCAGTGTTGCGCCGTCGCCTAGCCCACCGAAGGAACCGCGTGGCAAGGAGCGTGGGAAGCCGGAGGCTTGATGGGCGCTCGCTCGCGCAAGCGCTCGGACCATCGGCTCGCGATCGGATCAGAGCGCCCTCGGCGCTGTGGTTGGTCTGTGCTGGTTCAAGGCCACGTTCAGGGGACGGTGACGGAACCCGTCGGCCCTCAGGCGGGGAAGGTTTTGGCGTTGAGGGTCTCCGCGGCCGAAGACGGGGGCGCGAGTGCGGGACACGCCTGCGGCCCTTACCCCTTTGTCGATGCGCGCTTCCGTTTCGCGGTGGGGCGATCGTCGATCACTTCGAGCAGGTCGCCGGGGGTGACGTCGAGGGCGCGGCAGAGTCTCTCGATGTTCGCGAGCGTCGGGCCGCGTCCTTACTCTTCCTTGTCCTTGGCCAGCTTTTTCTCGAGCGGCGGGAGGCGCAGCTCCGTGCCCGGGATCAGCTCATCGGGCGATTCGAGCTTGTCGCGGTTCAGCTCGAAGATCTCCAGGTAGCGCGACTCGTCCTTCAGCACGTTCCGCGCGATCGCAATCAGCGTGTCGCCCTCCGCCACCACGTAGGTCGCCCGATCGGCGTCCTGCTTCTCCTTCACGCGTTTGACCTCGCCGGCCACGACCTGCTCCTTCGGCGGCAGCACGATTACCTGCCCCGGCTGCAAGCTCTGCGGGTCCACCTCGGGATTGGCGGCCTGGATCGCGGTCCAATAGCGGTCCGCGCCGTAGTGCTCGCGCGCGATGTCGATCAACGTATCGCCAAGCTGGATCGTGTAGGTCGAGCCCGTGGCGGGCTTCTTCAGACCTTCCAACCGCGAGGCCACATCCTCCTTCGGCGAGGTCGGC
>CBFDDG010000618.1:0-2781 GCA_965603505.1 uncultured Phycisphaerae bacterium
CGAGGGGTCTGGCCGCGAAGGAGAAGCATGCCTCGTTCGCCAGCAGACCCCTCGACTGCGCTGCGCTCCGCTCGACATGACAAGAGAGGAGGGTACTCCGCTCGACATGCCCAATAACAGAAGGCCCGCCACGATATTCAGGCACGCACACCTCTGGTGTGCCGCCGCAAAACGGACGCGGATTCTGCCACTTTGCCAATCACATCATGGCTGCTTTGGCAGTGGCGGCCGCGTGAGGAATTGGTATGATGCGACTCTGCGTGGCAGCCGCATGTCGGTTGCGACAGGTATTCAGTATAGAAGAGAGGTGTCTTGGCGTGGTTTTTGATTTCGACAGAGTACTCGACCGGCGGAAGACCGACAGCCTGAAATGGGCCCGGTACGGGGGCCGAGACGTGATTCCCATGTGGGTGGCCGATATGGACTTCCAGGCCCCGCGTCCCATTCTGGAGGCGCTGCACGAGCGGGTGGAGCACGGCGTCTTCGGATATGCGGCCCCGCCGAAAGAGCTCACGCAGTGCGTCGTTGCCAGGATGGAGCGGATGTACGCCTGGAAGATCGAGCCGTCGTGGATCGTGTGGCTGCCTGGGCTGGCGCCGGCGCTGAACGTCGTGTGCCGAGCCTACGGGCAAGATGGCGACGAGGTCGTGACGTTCACGCCCGTCTACCCGCCCTTCCTGGCGGCCCCGCCAGCATCGCGAAAGAGCCTGCGAACCGTCCCCCTGCAACGGCAGGCAGACCTGTACACATTCGACGCCGAGAGATTCGAACGCGAGCTGTCGCCGCGATCCAGGATCCTGCTGCTGTGCAATCCGCACAATCCGGTCGGCCGGCGATACGAGCGAGACGAGCTCGAGCGAATCGCCGAGATCTGCATTGCACGCGATGTGATCATCTGTTCCGATGAGATCCACTGCGACCTGATCCTCGACGGCGGCCCGCACGTGCCCACGGCGACACTCGGCCCGCAGGTCGCCGCTCGCACGATCACGCTCATGGCGCCCAGCAAGACCTTCAACATCCCGGGCCTGAACTGCGCCTTCGCCGTCATCGAGAACGCGGAGCTTCGGGCGAAGTTCAAGAAGGCGAGCGAGGGGATTGTCCCCGGCACGAACGCATTGGGCTTCGCCGCCTGCCTGGCCGCGTACCGCGATTGCGAGCCGTGGCGACTGGCCCTGCTCGACTATCTCCGCGACAACAAAAACCTCGTTTACCGATTCATCAACGAACAGGTCCCGGGTCTTTCGATGGATGACGTGCAGGCCACTTATTTAGCGTGGATCGACGCAAGAAAGCTGAACGTTCCGGACCCGGCGAGTTTCTTCGAGCAGTCCGGCGTGGCGCTCTTTGACGGCCGCCAATTCGATGGCGACGGCTTCGTCCGTTTGAATTTCGGCTGCCCCCACGCCACTCTCACCGAGGCCCTCGACCGCCTCCTGGACGCCGTCCACAAGCGAGGCCGCATACAGTGACCCTGCCCGCCGACTTGTCACGCCTCGCCTATCCCTGTTGCTGGTTGTAAACGAGACACATGGACGCTATACTACGATGGACCGACGCGAAGGCGTCCTCTTCAAATAGCAGAAAGAGAGAAACAGGCGTATGAGCGACAAGAAGAAACTACTACGGCGGGCGCGCCTCTGCTTGGTGCTCTTCATCATTGGTTTGGCGCTCTCAGGCCTCTCGGCCATCCTCATGGAGCCGACGGTGAAGTTCGTCGAGGGAATCGCCGGAGACGGCTCGCGGATCGGGGCCGCCTCGCCGGAACTGGCCGCATGGATCACTGACGTATATCACGGCGTGAGGAACACCGGCCGCGAGTACCCCTTCCTCTTCTACGGCACGGACTGGCTGGCCTTCGGCCATCTTGCAATCGCCGTCATCTTCCTGGCCCCCCTGCGCAGGCCCGCACGCAATCTCCCGATCATCCACGCCGGCATGATCGCCTGCCTCCTCGTCATCCCGTGGGCCCTGTTCTTCGGCCCCATCCGCGACGTGCCCTTCTTCTGGCAACTGATCGACTGCTCCTTCGGCGTCGGCGGCCTCATCGCCCTGCTGTTCGCCAGGCGATACACGCGCAAGCTCATCGCCATCGAAGGTCATTGAGGCCTCCCAGATATGGAAGTGCAAGGATCTTCATAGAATGGGATAGGCAACTGCCCCGCGTGGCCCTACTGCTGCTTCCCGGGCGCAGCCACACACATCCCTTCACTTTCGTTCATGGCCGTCTTCACCCAGACCTGTAACCATCATGGAGACACATAGTTCTGCAACCTACGGGAGGGAGTGTCCATACCCGATATCATCGATGTACAGGGTGCCGGCGCCGCCGGGTGTCGGAGCAGCGTTGTTTCCGAGACCGATCGTTATCGTCTTGACCGCGTTCATTTTGACGCCGGCGGACGTGAACTCGCTCAGCGGGATCTTCCATTCGGTCCATTCAGTGGCGTTTACGGCCGCCGGATCCGGATTGGTCACCGCCGCGGTCTTGTTGCTGCTGTCCCGGATCACGACGTACAGATCGTCGGCGTCGTTGCCCGGCTCCGGGTCGTCGCCGACGGCGGCCACCTGCCATGGCCCCGTGCCGTTGGAGGCGATCTCGGAGAATTCCGCCGTCGTCACCAATGAGGCATTGTGGCTGGTCACACACAGACCGATCAGCGGATTGCCGGTCATCGAGATCGAGACCGGCGAACCGTCGGCCGCCGTGAGGTCCTGCCAGGCGCTGCCGTCGGCCGAGTACTGGGCCGTGAACACGTCGCCCGTGCGGGTCAGCTTGAC
>CBFDDG010000619.1:0-2773 GCA_965603505.1 uncultured Phycisphaerae bacterium
AATGTACTCTGCACGAAATCACGACGGGACAGTCTCGTTGATGCTCTCATGGGACACATCCTTTCCAGTGTTGCCGCATCGACTCTGATATCGCCGGCCCACTCGTCCGGTTACCGACGGTACAGTATCCCCTGCCGCCGGGTGGAACGCAACCCGCGTCTGCGCGTCCGCCGCCAGAAATACACCGGCGTAAGAGTCACGCCATAGAGCGGTGAACCTGGCGGATGGCGTCGACGATGTAATCATCGATTCTTTGCGTGTACCTGGGCCCGATGCGGACCTGGACGAAGCGGTCGAAGATCCCGAGCGTCTGCCGGCATGAATCCGGGCCGTACTGGATCTGTTTGCCCTCCGGCGTATTGAACGACGGCCAGGCCGGGTGCCGCGTGCGCTTGTTGATTACGGATTCGGCAATGGGCAGCAGGACGGATCCCGTCAAAGTGGACGCCGGGACCTTGCGACTCCTCAATTCCCGAATGCAGCGGTCGCGCGTCGCCTTGTCGGACGTCTCGAAGTAGACGGCGTACCCAATATCGCCCGCCGGGTCCGGACGATGACGAAGCCGGATGCCCGCAATACTCTTGATCCCGTCGTGGATGGCCCCCGCATGGCGACGCAGCTCGGCGATCATGGAATCGAGCTTGGTCAACTGGGCCCCAAGGACCGCGCCCGTGAGCTCGCTCATGCGGAAGTTCTCGCCCGCAAAAGTCGGCACCTGGCTGGACCCGATGCGGTCGGTAAACAGCCGTCGTATCGTGCCCATGTCGTGGAAACGCGCCGCCCGCTCGTAGATAAGCGGATCGCTCGTCACCACGGCCCCGCCCTCGCCCGAGGTCATTATCTTATTGATCTGAAAACTGTAGATGCCCACGTCGCCGATCGAGCCGAGTTTCTTGCCGTGATAGGACCCGCCGACACATTGGGCGCTGTCCTCCAGGACCTTGACGCCGTGCTTGCGAGCGATCTCCACGATCGGGTCCATGTCACAGGGCCCGCCGAGCAGATGAACGGCGATGACGGCCTTCGTGCGCGGCGTGATCTTGCGCTCGAAGTCCGCCGGATCGAGATTGAAGGTCCGGTCGATGTCCGCAAAGACCGGCAGCGCTCCGGCATGCACAACGCACGTGTAGTCGGACCACCAGGTATAGGCCGGGACAATCACCTCATCCCCCGGCCCGATGCCGAGCCCCGCCACGGCACAATCCAACGCCGCCGTGCCCGAGGTCACGCCCAGTGCAAAACGCGCCCCCATGTACCTTGCGAAATTCTCCTCGAAGCGCAGGACCTTTTCCGGCTTGCCCGGCCCCCAATAACGGAAGGGAGACCCGGACTCCAACACATCCATCAGAGCTCTTTCCTCCCGTTCATCGAAGAATTGGGGCCCGACGAATCCCGGCTCGATATTCATGACCTCCGCCGAATCCACACGCTCCCCGCCCAATGCGGGCGACACGCTCAGACGGCCGCCGCCTCCGACAGACGCGGCCAGACAGCTTGTCATGAGGAACTCCCGCCGGCTCAGACCCCGATGCCCTGCATGTTTAATCTCCCTGTCCATGGTCATCCTCCAGAAATCTCTGTATCATTCGACTGCACACTGTGTCGAGCGCCTTCGGCGCGTCTTCGCCACCACGATTTGTCGCGGCCAGGACGGCGAAATTCCTCGCCGGAGCGATCCAGACAACACTGTAGTTCATGCCATTGCTGCCGGCGTGGGAAAATGCTTTGCCGCCCGCCCATGCCCGCTCGTGAATTCCCCAGCCCAGGGCGTAATTGCCATCGAACGGCGGCTCCTTCAACGGATGCATCTGCGCAGGCGGCAACAGCCCATCCTCGCCCCGCGCGGCCGCAAGTACACACTGAACGTACTTCGCCCAGTCGAAGATGGAGCAGTGCACCCGCCCGGCCGGCGTGATGAACGGCGGATTGTCGCTTCGCGGCCCCGGACCGACGGGAATGGCTTTCCCATCCTCCATTCTATGCTGCCATGGCGCATCGATGCGCCCTCCCGTCCCCATGGCGCCGAAACCCGCCGAACGCATCCCCAGCGGTTGAAAGAGTAGACGACGCAGGAGACTTTCATAATCCTCGTCGGCCACTTCCTCGGCAATCACGCCGGCCAGAACATACCCGGCGTTCGAGTACAACTCCTTCTCGCCGAGCTTGCAGACCGGAGGGCGACTGAGAAATATCTCGATGACGTGTCTCCGCTGCGCACCCGGCGACGCCAGCGTCTGAATCTCCCTGAGCTGGTCTGCGTCTACCGGATCGAATCCGGCGGTCATCGGCGGTGCGCCGGCCCGATGAGACAGCAAGTGCACGAGCGTGACCCGTCGGTACTCCGGATGCATTCTCTCCTTGAGTTCGGGGAAGTACTCCTCAAGTGACGTATCCCACTGCAGCTTGCCCTGCTCGGCGAGAATGCAGAGCACAGAAGCCGTCATCGCCTTGGTGCACGATCCAAGGTGGAAAGGGTCATTCGGCTCGACCCGAACGTCGCCTCCGCTCTTTCGCACACCGACCACGCCGGCCGCATGGAGCCGACCGTCTCGAATGACGGCCGCCCCGAGGGCAGGCAGCCCATATTCTTCGCGGATAGCTGACAGACCCGACCCAAGATCGACCAATGCCGCGGTCCCAGCGGGAAGCCTCTCGCAACAGCAGAGCACGAGTGCAAATAGACACAGGCGATACGAGACACGCCCGGCGGCCTGATGTGCACTCATTTCTGTCTCCTTCTTCCGCTCTGTTTCGGGGCGGCCGGCTCGGATGA
>CBFDDG010000620.1:0-2772 GCA_965603505.1 uncultured Phycisphaerae bacterium
ACGAACGCCTCGCTGGAAGACGCTGCCGAGCCCATTCCGGGACCGGCCACGCGGCAGCTTGGACAGGCGGCCGGCAAGAACAACATCTGGGTCGTGGCCGGCTTGACGGAGCGAGTTGGCGACATCATCTACAATACCGCCGTTCTGCTCGACCGGCGGGGTCAGTTCGCGGGCAAGTATCGCAAGACCCATCTGCCGCGGGAGGAGTGGAAACAGGGCGTTCGGCCGGGGCATGAATACCCTGTCTTTGATACGGATTTCGGGCGGATCGCGATTCAGATCTGCTATGACTGGTTCTTCCCCGAACCGGCGGCGATCTTCGCGCTGCGGGGTGCCGAGATCATCTTCGCTCCCACCTGGGGCAATACGCTGCCGGATGAGGCTGGCATGGTTCACGGCGAGACGGTTTTTCGCGTCCGGGCACGCGATAACGGCGTGTACATGGTGCCGTCGGTCTATGACGGCAGTAGTCTTGTGATCGATCCGATGGGCAGGATCCTGGCCTCGAATGCCGGCCGCGATGGGGTCTTTTGGGCGGAGGTGGACCTGAACGACCGCGAGTGCCTGCAATGGGTGGGCTACTGGCGTTCCATCGGCCCGCGCGACCGCATGCCGAGTACCTATGACTCGCTCACCGGCGAGTCCCTGAACCCGGACGCAAACAAAATGCAATCGGGTCAGTAGCTCAGTTCTCGGCCAACAATCGACTACGCGATCTTCCTCAGGGCGATTGTGTAGATGGGGCGGTCTTCCTTGACGTATTTTCGCTCGTAGTTCGTGCCGGTCCTCTCTCCGGCCTCGGCGCCCGCCGGCCGCTCGAACTCGATCTCCTGCAACTTAGTGCGATAAGCCGACGCCACGTCTTTGATCTGCTCGAAATAGTCCTCGTGATCTGTAGCGATTCGGATCTCGCCGCCTGGCTTGAGCCACTGAATCAGCCTATCAACATTTGAGCTCTGGAGAAGCCTTCTCTTGTGATGGCGCTTCTTCGGCCACGGGTCGGGGAAGTAGATGTGAAAGCAGTCCACCGACTCTTCGTGCACGAAGTCTCTGAGGAACGTCGCGGCGTCCACGCGGAGAATACGGACGTTGCGCAAGCCGCGGCGTCCGATTCGATCCACGGCGTAGCGATAATATTTCCGGGCCCATTCGATGCCGAGAAAATTCACGTCCGGCTGCGCTACAGCTTGGTGCACGAGGAACGTCCCTTTGCCCGAGCCGATCTCGACGTGTACCGGACCGGGACGTCCGAGAACCTGGGCAAAGTCAATCGTGCCGTCCAGGTTCTCCAATTTTAATGCGATGTTTGGGTACTCTTTCAGTTCGCGTCGCATCGTTCCAGCAGTCGAAGAAAGGCCGATCAAACCAGCAACCACAGCATTCCTACACTGTATTGCGCGGAAAGGTAAAAGTCTATCCGAGAAGGAAACAAAATTTTGACTTACACCGTTACTAAAGTACGTGCGAGTGGCACTCGATTAAGGAGGACGTGAACACTTTTTGTGGGTCACGCGTATTCCTCGGTAGATGGAATCGCTGGCGCCCAGAAAGGAAGTCATAGGATGATGCTGCAAATGGTCAGGGCGAAGCGGAGGCAGGTTCTCGTCGATATCAATACGCAACGGGATTTCTTTCTCGCGGATGGACCGGTCTGCATTCGCAACCACCGGCGGGTCCTGGCGCACATTCGTCGTTTGATGGCCTGGGCCAGAGCGAAAGACGTTCCGATTATCTCCACGTGCGAAGTGTATCCCGACAACAACGGTCACAACGGCGAGGCGCAATACTGCATCGACGGCTCGCCCGGGCAGCACAAGATCAGTTACACGCTGGTGGGGAACCGGATCAGCTTCCCCGCCGACGGCAGCACGGACCTGCCCCGAGATATGCTCAGACGCTATCAGCAGGTCATCCTGCATAAGCGCTGCGTCGACCCGTTCGACGAGCCCCGCATCGACCGGCTGCTCAGCGAGCTCTGTGCGGCCGAGTTCATTCTGATGGGGGCCTGTGCCGAGGGGGCGGTCAAGGCGGCGGCCCTGGGGCTGCTCCAGCGCAACAAGAAAGTCGGCATTGTCATCGATGCCGTGGGCTACCACGACAACCGCGAGGCCAAAATGGCCTTCCGCAAGATGGAAGCGAAAGGAGCCAGGCTGATCGAGACCCGCCGGCTGGCCGGGATTTCCCATCTTCGTCTGGTGGGCGCCTGTCATTGCGAGAGCTGCCAGCGCCTCCTTCAGAAGGCGGCCATCGGCACCCCGGACGAGAACTGACATTCAAGCTTGCTTACCGCAACGGATTCCCACCCCTTTGCCCCGCCTGTAAAGTTCTCACGTTAACGCACTATGCGCTCCCATCGTCGATCCGGCCCGTGAATGAGAAGTCGATTTCACACGCGTTGTGCATCTTCCATTCGGTGCCCGGGTTCCTTGCCGCGTTGAGGATGACGGAGGAGGCTCCGTAAACGTTGACGTAGAGGGGCAGGGCTTATATAGTTTCTTCCGTGCCGTGCGAAACGTCTGCCAACGGATTGTCGATCTGTCCATGGGAAGGAGATGAAATGAGGGGAGTCCTTTTGTCCGCCGCCTCGGAAGAAGGCGCCTGCGCTCCATGGTGTTCCCACATGCCAGCGTGGTTGCTGTTCGCCGTTGGCTTGTTGGTTCTGGGTGGATACGAGTGTCTCGGCGTCGCTGAGGTCGGGGCGAGTGTCCAGGGGTCCTCCTTCACGATAGATGCCAACTATCCGGGCGGCAATATCATTGTCGAGCGCGTCGA
>CBFDDG010000621.1:0-2763 GCA_965603505.1 uncultured Phycisphaerae bacterium
TACTTTGACGTCGTGGGCGAGGGGGCGAGTGCGGAGACACTCGTCAAGAAACTGGCCGAGCGAGGCTTGAAGATCCTGAGTGTTGGCCCGAGGCGCTTGCGGGCTGTCACGCACTATGGCATAACCGCGCAGGACATTGACCGGGCCATTTCCGCGCTATCAGATGGAGCAGTGCTATGAAAGCAACTCACTGGATCGCCGTTTGTATCGTCGTGCTCGCCGCCCTGGTCTTGGGGGATTATCTTGTCGCTGCCGGAGACGGCGGCGACGGTCAGACGCGATTGCCCGGCGCTGCACCGGTGATTAACGCAGCCGATTACCCGAGCCTTCAGGCGGCCATCGACGCCTTGCCCGAGACAGGAGGGGCCGTCCGTCTGCCGCCCGGGACCTTTGACATCGACGCGCCCTTGCGGATCGCCGTGTCTGATGTCCTTCTGGAAGGAGCCGGGACCGCCACGCACGTCCGGAACGTGAATACCGAGGGCAACAGCGCGATCCTTCTCCAGCATCCGAGCGGGGCCGACAATCGCAAGGGCGAGTTGTGGCGCGTCCGACTGGCGAACTTCCGGCTCACCGGCAACGACAAGAGCGGCCACGGTATCGAAGCTCGCCGGATCAATGAGATCTTCATTGAGGGCGTGACGGTCAGCAATCACGGAGGCGACGGCGTCCATCTGTACTACTGCTACGAAGACCCCCGCATCTGTGATTCGCTCATAACCTACAACAAGCAGACGGGGCTCAACCTGATTGGCTGCCATGATATCGTCGTTGCCTCCAACCAGTTCGAGGAGAATCGGGATGCGGTCCGCTGCATCGACAGCTTCAACCTGTGCATGACTGGCAACAACCTCGACGACCATCTCGGCGACGGCGTGGTCATCGAGAATACCTATGGCTCCGTCGTCTCCGGCAACATGATCGAGGAGTGCAACGGGACGGCCATCGTTCTCGACCGCGACTGCTACGGCATTACCCTGAGTGCAAACGTCATTGCCCATGAGGTCACCGGGGGCATAGACCTGCGTGATGCGCACGGCTGCACGGTTAGCGCGAATACGTTCACCATCGTCAAGAAGGACGCGGTCCGGATCGGGCCCGACAGCGGGAGAATCGTAGTCTGTGGAAACAGCTTCTCAGACAGCTACATCGGCGACGACAAGATCAAGCGAACGCCCGATGACAGAGACGCGGCCGGACTCACCCTGGAGGGTGCAACGGATATCGCCATCGTGGGCAATCTCTTCTCTGCCCTGGGGCCCAAGGCGCTCGCCGTCGAGGGAAAGCCCAGTTCTCGTGTTTTGTTCGCGGACAATGTGCTCGTGGACACGGCCGCCGAATGTGAGAAGCTGGGTGACTCCATGGTAGAGAATAACCTGCGGGATTGAGTGGCCCTGTCCGCGATCATTCCTGGTAAACGACTTGCCCGCCTACGATCGTGGTCCGCACGGACAGGTCCCGGTCGAGGATGACAAGATCGGCATCGTAACCCGGTGCGATGCTCCCCTTCCTTTTTTCCAGGCCGAGGATCCGAGCGGTATTCACGGTGACCGTTTCGATGGCGGCAACCATCGAGCAGTGCGTGAATCGAATCAGGCGTGCAAGCAACTGGCTCAGGCCGACGGCCGTCCCGATCAGCGTTCCATCCTTGTACCTCGCGGCACCGTCCCGGGCCTCGTATTCCATGTTGTTGTAGACGTACCGGCCGTCCGGCAATCCCATGGCCTGGATCCCGTCTGTGATTGTGACAAACCGCGACGGTCCGAGAGCGTGGTAGGCGAGCCTCAGGACCGACGGATGACTGTGGACCCCGTCTGCAATCACCTGGCAGGTGACATCGGATCGCTCGAAGATCGCCCCCAGCGGTCCCGGATCCCGATGGTGCAGAGACGGCATCGCATTAAAGAGGTGCGTGACGTGCGAGATTCCGGTGTCAAAACCGCAGGCCGCTTCCTCATACGTGGCCTTCGAATGTCCGAACGATACAATCGCGCCGTTCTGCACGAGGGTCCGGATGATCTCAGCATTTCCAGGCAGTTCCGGGGCGAGCGTCATCATCTTGAGGCTGTCGCCGAGCAGGGTGTAGATCTCATCGAGAACGGCCCCTGACGGCTGTCCCAGGCAGTCCGGCTGGATCATGCCTCTGCGCTGGGGCGAGATGAAAGGCCCTTCGAGGTGCGCGCCGAGCAGATGTGCGCCGCCAAGGTCGCGGCCGACCGAATCCGCAACCACCGCCAAATGCCGGTTTTCCTGCGCCGGTCGGTAGATCGTGGTGGCCAGAAAAGCAGTGACGCCGAATCGCGTGCACGTGCGCGAGATTGTCTGAAGGGCTTCCGGCGTCGAATCGAGGACATCCGCTCCGCCGGCTCCCTGGATGTGCACGTCGATGAAGCCGGGTGCAGCAATTTGTCCGCGAGCATCGAGGACTCGGTCCGCTGGGATGGATGAGTCCGCCTGACCCACTTGGTCAATCACGCCGTTTCGAACAAAGATCGACTGAAGCGGCGCCGTCTCCGCCGTGTTGTACAGCCGGCAGTTTTCGATCAGAAGCAGACTCATCTCTTTCCCATCCAAGGATACGCCAACTCAACTCCGACGAGACGGCCGCGTGAAGCCCGTCACGATTCTCTGTTGGACGAAGGATACGAGACGGGCCGGCGAATTGCAAGCCTCCAAGGCGGACGGTCACAGAAGAGACTCGACAAGATGGGTGCACGACAAGAAAGTGGCGGGTCAGGATAAGAAGGATGTCATTGCGAGGAG
>CBFDDG010000622.1:0-2758 GCA_965603505.1 uncultured Phycisphaerae bacterium
TAGGCCTGGCACAGGGCGGCCCCGACCAGCAGGCCCGGACACCATGTCACGGGCAGTGATCCTTTCTCGCCGAAGATGGCTATCGGGGCAAACGATGCCAGAATGACGAACAGGTATACGGCACCGAAGCCTGCCAGGTAGGCGTTCTTCTCGATCTGCTTGTCCCGCTCGTCGGACACGACGGGCCCCTTGTCCGGCTTGACGCGAAAGCACACCACCACTCCGGCTCCCTGAGCGACGGCCGCCAGGGCAAGCAACGGCTTCGGTGAGCCGGCTCCAAGACGGTGCACGATGAGAGCCAGGACACAAAGGACCAGTGCCAGTGACATTCCAATCACGATGGCCCAAGACCTCTTCTGTGCTGCGTTCATGATTCTTCTCCTCTGTTTGTCCACCCATACTGCTCCAGAATGGTTACGGAATGGGCCAGTGTCAGGGCCATCAGTCCGCCAATGACGGTCAGCGGCAGGACGTTGACCGAGATGGTGCCGTCGGGGCCGTACATGAACCACGTCGTCATGCCGATCACAACGAAGAACAGATACGAAGCACAATATCCGGCAAACCAGGCCCTTTGGTGGAAGAGCCGGTCTCGCTCGTCGAACTGGACGTCCGTGTGCTCCTTCTTGAAGACAAGGTGCGACAGCGCCCCGAGGCCGCCAAGGCCGATACAGCCAAAACCGCGGAGTGCCCCCGGCATGCCGAGCTTGGGATATAGGACGATGATGAACGCGACGCTCGCCAGGAAGCCCAGCGATATGGAAATGAGATAGGACCAGGCGATCTTCTGTGCACGGTTCATGTTCTTTCCCTTTCAACGACGGACAAACATGTAAAGCACACAGCACTAAATGTAATGTGTACCTTACATTATGTCAAGTATTTTTTACTAAATTCGGCATTTTTCTTGCCGGGCAGGCGATGGAGGCCAAGAGGGCTGCTATAGCCAGGAGACATGCGGCGCCAGCAGGCGGACAAACCCTATCCCCTCTTCTTTCAAGGAGTTACGGTTTTCGCCACCATGAGCCTCTCGTGGAGGGTGTGCGAGAATCAGCACGGGCGCCCTGTCCGTGGGTCCGAAGGGCGTCTTGCCCGCCGGAAAACAACGATCTGCGGGGCCAAGAGGGCCCTGCGACCTGTGGGCGAGATGCGGGCTGGGATATCGACGGGCTTGGTGCTCCCGTGCGTCCGGGGGGTTTTTGGTTTGCCGGTTGCGAGTCGATGCTTATGATGGGGCCATGCTTGAGAAGGGATTCGTCCAAGTCTATACGGGTGACGGGAAGGGCAAGACCACGGCCGCGTTCGGGCTGGCTTTGCGGGCGGCGGGCCAGGGGAACAAGGTGCTGATCTATCAGTTCCTCAAGCCGTCGTCGCTGGACGTGGGCGAGCGGTTTGCCCTGGAGCTCGGGGCCGTGCGCATTCGCGTTGAGGCGTTGGACCAGCCGTGGGATATGGCGAGATCGCTGGGCAGCGAACAGGATATCATCCGGACGAAGGCGGCCATCAAGGACGTGCTCGCGCGACTCATCGAGACGGCCGAGAAGAGATTCTACGATGTTCTCATCCTCGATGAGATCGTGTTCTGCCTTGCAGAGGGGCTGGCCGAGTTTGAAGACGTCAAACGTCTGATCGAGCAGAGGGACCCGGCTGTCGAGGTCGTCCTGACCGGTAGGGGAGCGGCGCCGGAGCTGATCGCGCTGGCGGACCTGGTCACCGAGATGAAGAAGATCAAGCATCCCTTCGACGAGGGCGTGCCGGCGAGACAGGGGATCGACTATTAGAGACGAGGAGAAGCAGGTGGCCAAGAGCGTGGCGGCAATCATCTGTGCGGCCGGGCCGGGAAACCGGTTCGGGGGCAAGAGAAAGAAACAGTTTACCGATGTCAGCGGTCGGGCGGTCGCCGTCCGCAGCGTGGAGTTTTTCGCCGATCGCGACGAGGTCAAACAGGTCCTGCTGGGCATCCCGGAGGAGGATGAGGAGATTGTCAAAATCAAATGGGGTGCGAAACTATCGTTCTTCGGCGTTCAACTGTTCTTCGGCGGCGCCGGGCGGTTCGATACCGTCGATAAGGCGCTCAAGCTCGTGAAAGACGATATCGACCTGGTCGCCGTCCATGACGCGTGCCGATGCTGCGCGACCGAGCGGCTCATCACCGATGTGATCGCCAAGGCTGCTGAGACCGGTGCGGCCATTCCCGCCGCCGCCGTGACCGCGACCATCAAGCAGGTCGAAAATGACACCATCGTCCGGACCGTGGACCGTGCGGGCTTGTTCGAAGCCCAGACCCCACAGATCTTCGCAACGACCTTGCTGAAGAAGGCTTACGCGAATATCGAGAACGTCGATAAGGCCGCGATCACCGACGACGCCTTCCTCGTGGAGGCGCTCGGCCACAAGGTGGCCATCGTCGAATCGGATTCCTCCAACATCAAGATCACGCGCCAGAGCGATATCGCCATCGCCGAGGCGATCCTCAGATCGCGTCCGAAGCCCAAACCGCAAGGCCCTATCGGACCCTACATCGAGGCACAATGGTAGCCGGCATACGCCATGCGGAGAATTTTCGGATTTTTCTGTTGACAAAGTCGAGTCCGACCGATTTAATAGGCTGATATGAACTACGGTACAGGTAACAACTTCAGCTTTTTTGGGTATTGGTGGCCTGCAGGATAATCCCGGCGGGCGAGCGATGATGTTGCCTTAAGTAGTCCCTGAAGTAGATCGAATTTATCGTGCAGCCTGTCGGAAACGGCAGGCT
>CBFDDG010000623.1:0-2751 GCA_965603505.1 uncultured Phycisphaerae bacterium
ACGGTAGTGGCCCGCGGCCAGTTGCTTGTAGTCGCTCATGTCTCCCGCCACGACCTTGATCTGCTTGTGGATGGAACAGATGTGCACGCTCACCTCCGATTCTTGTAGATGACCTGGGCCGGTTCGGTGAAATCCTTGACCACGAGCACGTCCGGGGCCAGGTCGATCAGGAAGTCCTCCCGGCTGGAGGCGAGGACCAGGGTCGTTTGTGTGCGTTTGGCGAACTTATGCACGTTGAAGGCCACGGTGGCGGCCGTGATCGAATCCAGCTCGCTGCCGAACTCATCGGCGAATACAAACGGTTTGCCCGCCGCCAAAGCCTGACCAAGGCGGAACCTGTACTTCTGTCCGTCGCTGAGGTGACATGGGCGGTTGAGCAAGGCGAACACATCGCTGAGGCCGACGACGCTGAGCATTTGCAGCGAGGAGATAAGGTCCCCGTCGAAGCAATCGATGACGGTCCGGTCGGCCGGCAGGTCGATGCGAGCCAGGTTCACGGCCTCCGAAGCCGGCACACACCGCTCGATCTCGCGCAGCAGCACGCTCTTTCCCGATCCGGACGGGCCTGTGATACACACGATGTCGCCCGGACGGACCTCGAGGCGACACTTGTGGACGGGCGCCCTGTCCGTGAGTCGATCGACCGTCAGGCCGAACATGCGACAGACCCGAACGGCTCTCTCGCCGAGAGGGCCCTGCCATGGAAAGCGTTTAACGATCGTATACGTCGGCATAGCTCAAAGTCCCCTTCTCAGGATTGCGGATCCTCCAGCGAGCGGGCGAATCCGCGGGCTTTCTCGACCGTCGCCAGGACAGAGTAGTAACTGATGTTGTGCTCCCGGCTGATCCTCCTCGCGGATAGGCCGCGGATGAAGTAGTCCCTGGTGATCGCCAGCTCCAGGTCGGTGAATCGGTGCCGGTTCCGCAGGCAAACCGAGTAGAGGTCATTCAAGAGCCGATGGATGATCCTGCGGATCCGACGCGAGACGGTCGAGGGGCTCATCGTCGTCAGCCGGGCAATCTGGCGAACGCTGCTGCCCGTATCCAGGTACATCGCCAGAAGGGTCCTGTCCTTGTCGCTCAGCAGATACGCCCGCGCACGGAGCCGGTCGATCCGGTCCTGCTGAACGGCGATGCCACAAGCGTCCGCCTGCGATAGTGAGCTCCTGTCAAGTCTCATTCTCCCGACTCCCTGCAGAGCACCGGAAACCAAGTGCCTGCGTATCTCCTGCAAAACTCGTCGGCTCGCTATTCTGTTGTTCAAACAACCAACTCTCGCATGACTTTACCATGAAAAAACGCCCGGTCAAGCCCTTTGTTTATTTTTCATCAAATTTTTTTGCGTGTAGGGCATCGGTTGCGTTTGCTGCCTGCGGCCCCTGTGTTTGGGAGGGTCGCTGTCGCGTTCCGGGAGGCTCTCGCCCGGCGGCGGGCCCGGGACGGCCGTCGTCCTGGGGCGGCCGGGTCTGCAGGGTGATCCAGTGCCCGCCGTAGAGCCGTGAGAAGTGCTTCCGCATCGACTCGGCGCAGGCCAGGACGTGGTCCGGGTCGTCCTGCCGGGTCGTGAAGATGCCCTTGGACACCCCGCGCAGGTGGGGCTTGCCCGGCGGCGCCTCGATGCACTCGATATACACGGTGGTCGTGGGGTCGGGCCGCTCTCGCTTGCGGTTCGTGGACCTGCCGAGGATGTGGACCTGCTCGATGAACCTGGAGAGGACGGGGCGGCGGTAGTTCGCCCGCTGCTGTCGGAAGCTTGCCTGAGCCGCCGAGCGGGCCAGCGCGTAGGTGAGCGGTTCGATCGCCGCCGTCCAGACGCACATCTCGGCGTTCGTCGGGTTCCACTCGGGCCACAGGCCCTTGAGCTCCTCTTCGAGGAATCGCGGTGGTTCCTCGGAGGTCATAGCTGGCCCTCCCGTCGCAGGCGTGCAAATCGTTCGTGAATGTTCTCGCCGGGGGCGTCCTGGCCTATGGCGAGTTCCAGGCGATCGAAGTGCTTTCGCAGCTTGGCGGTGCTGAGGATGGTGTTCCGCCAGAACGGGTCTCGCCGGCACCAGCGGATGACGGCTTCGATTCGCTCGGGCGTGCGGCTGTCGAGCCGAATCATCCGGTCGACCTGCACGGCCCATCGCTGCATGTCGGGCCGCCGGAAGTCCGGCTTCCTCTCCAAAATCGGGCTCAACAGAAGCTCTGAGAGACGCAACTCGTCAGAGTTGCAGGAATACTTCTTCTCTTTCTTTTCATTCTTCTGATTCTTGTTAGTGTTTGGCCGGTGGTTGCCCGATGGTTCCTCGGCGGTTGCCTGATGGTTCGGTGGTGGTTGTTCCGTGGGTTCGTTGATGTCGAAAATCCTATCGTCGCGCAGTGTGGCGATCGTGCCGCGGTTGGTGGGCGTGAAGTCGGCCAGGCGCCATCGTTTGAGCCTCCGTTTTGCATTGCGGTACTGCTGGCGGGTCAGCCCCACGCTCCTGTAGCCCCCGATCAAGGCCTGCCGCGCTTGCAGGTCCGCGACGCTGAGCCCGTTCGTCCGCCGGGCCCGGATCGCAATCACGGTCAGCAGGCCAAACGCGAAGGGGTCTTTCAGGAGCTCCTGTGTCTCATTCGTTCGTTTGAGCTTGACAAACCCGTTGCTCATAAGGTACCTGTTTGCAGGGTCAACATCCGGCGTGCTCCCAATGAGGCGCGCCTCCACAAATGGCGCGAAGTTGCACGAATGTCGCGAAAAAGTGGGGTACTCCACAGCGTGGACAACTC
>CBFDDG010000624.1:0-2748 GCA_965603505.1 uncultured Phycisphaerae bacterium
GGCAGTGAAATCGTGGGTCTGATCGTCATCGCGTTGGCCGTAACGGCCATGGTGGTTGGTTCCTTGCTGTTCCCGGATCGGAAGCGACCACTCGAGTAAAGGAGCAAGTCTATATGCAATTCTGGATTGACTTCTGGGCGTTCTTCTTCTTCGTGAGCCTTGCCTTCTTCGCGGGGCTTGTCGTGATCGTCGGGATCGGCGGCTTCTTCAACCTGCGCTCGCTGTTCAAGGGTCTTCGCGAGCCGCATGACCCACAGGGCAGCGACGGCCCATCCCAAACATGATGAGTAGACGGCAACGCTTGATGGCCACGTTGCGAGGCGAGGCGGTGGACCGCCCGGCCGTCAACTTCTATGAGATCGGCGGCTTCGAAGTCGATCCGTCCGACGCCGACGAATTCAACGTCTACAACGACCCCTCCTGGCAACCGTTACTGAAACTCGCCGAGGAGCGGACCGATCTGATCCGTATGCGAAGCCCGGTCCGGCCGCGTTCCTGGGACCCGCAGACCGCGCCCGGTTTCTCCGACCTGGCGGAAGTACGTGAATACACGGAGGATCGATGTCGCTGTACCCGCATGACGATCCGAATTGGCGGACGCGTGTTGTCGTCCACGAGACGGCGCAGCCCCGAAATGGACACGGTCTGGACGACGGAACACCTGCTCAAGAGCACGGAGGACATCGAGGCGTACCTGCAACTGCCCGATGAATTCTTCACCGACCGGATCGACGTCGGCAAGCTCATCGCGGAGGACGAAAGGCTCGGCGACCGCGGCATTGTCATGGTCGATACCGAAGACCCGATCTGCGCCGTGGCGTCTCTCTTTCGGATGGAGGACTTCCTGACGCTTGCCCTGACGGAGCCGAAGCTGTTGCATCGCCTTCTGGAGAAGTGGTGTCGGCCCTTGTACGCGAGGACGGCCCATATCTCCGAGAATTTCCCCGGTCACCTCTGGCGCGTATACGGCCCCGAGTATGCGGCGGAACCCTTCCTGCCCCCGCGTCTATTCAAAGAGTGCGTGGTGCGCTACACCGAGCCAATGGTCCGGGCGATCAAACAGCACGGCGGCTTTGCCCGTATCCACTGTCACGGTCGGATCGGGGCCATCCTGGATCTGATCTGCGAGATGGGCGCCGACGCCATCGACCCGATCGAGCCGCCTCCCCACGGGGATGTGGAGCTTGAAGCCGTGCGTCGCAGGTACGGTGAACAACTGGTCCTCTTCGGGAACATCGAGCTGTCGGATATCGAGTCGATGGAACCGGCCCGATTCGAGGCGCTTGTCGCAAAGACACTGGCGGATGGGAACCGGGGGACCGGCAGAGGCTTCGTCCTGATGCCGTCCTCAGCCCCGAACGGAAGGCGCATCACGGCGCGAACGATGAAGAACTACGAGACCATGGTGCGGCTCGCCGAGACCTTTCACTCGTGAAGCAGTAGTGGCGACACCCGGCGCATCTAAAGCGGCGTCGCATCGAACACGAGGACTTCGAACGGTTCCAGATCAAATGCGTGCCGCTCTCCGGCAGATAGCGTGATTTCGACCATCGCTGCGTCAGTTCGCCAGGGGCTTTTCAACGAATGTCGTTGCGCGGCTCCCTCCGGTAATTCAAAGGCTTTCCCGATATCTATCACAATCTGCGCCGGCGCGTCCTTGGGATTGCGCAGAGCCAGGATGCCTTTGCGTTTCGACCACGAGGCCCAGCCGTAGACCGCGCCTTTGGCCGGGTCGCCTCCGATCCAGTGGGTATCCACGAGCACGTCGGCATTTGCACGAGACCACTTCGCCGCCTCGGCCAGAGCGTCCCAGGTCTTCCCGTCCAGCAGGGAAGGGGTGATATACAACTCCTGGCAGTTCGTGCCGCCGGCGAAGAATGCGCGGATGTCCGCGATCAGACCGTCAGTTTCATCCGGGAGCCCATGGTTGGCGAACATGACGCCCTGAGTCATCAGCGAGTTGAGCGGGTACAGGGGCACCCGGCACACGACGTTCTGATACGTCTGGGCATCGCGATAGGTGATTTGCTGCTGCCGTTTCGAGCCCCAGCCGCACGTACTCCAGTCTGCGCCGGACCGCCAGGTCGAGTCCGCGTGCCACAGCCAGTAGGGCGACGACCATGTACCGGTTGTGACGTTCACAAACAGGTCGGCTCTCGCGCTGCGCAGCTCGCCAATGAGACGCAGCAGGGCCTCGACGTCCGGCGCGAACTCGGCCGGCGCACCGGTGGGTGTCCCGCCCGAGCTGATCCCATCGAATTTGAAGTAGTTCAGTGCGTAATCGCGAATCATCCCGAGGCAGGCGCTGCGAAACCGGGCGTAGTACTTCGCCCCGGCGAGTGAAAAACCGTTGCGGTTCGTCTCGAAGCCTTCCTGCCGGCCGTACTTCATCCTTTCCTCTTTGGGCTGCCCGTAGCCGCCCCAGGGCGAAAGCCACGCGCCAATGGCCGAGTCGTAGCGTTCCGCCCTCTGTTGCAGCGAGGTGAAGCCATTGGGGAAGCCCTCATGGAATTGCCAGAGCGATGCGGGATTGTCCCAGCCATCGTCCCAGACGAAGGAATCCATGATGACCCCGCGATGCTCGATCAACTCTTTGCCGAACAGGTCAATCACCTTCAACGCTTCGGGCTCCAGGATCTTCTCGGCTCCGTAGCCGATGTCGTACCAACTGTTGTAGTGAAGGAACGGTCTGTACGGCTGCGCCCGCTCGCGCTCGACGTAATACAGGAACCCCCGGCGAAGCTGACC
>CBFDDG010000625.1:0-2746 GCA_965603505.1 uncultured Phycisphaerae bacterium
GCTGCTGCGACATGCTCTCTATTCATTGTCTTCCTCCTTTTCCAAGAAATGACGAAAACCATGAGGCCCAAGCTGCACAACCCGGGTCCCCGATCAGTCTTGCCCAAGGCACCGTGGGCAACCTGCCCTCGAACGAAGCGTGGATTGCCCCACTTTGGCGAGGAGATCGCGCCTCGGCGCGTACTACCCTCCCCTGGGCCGTTTCTCGTTGCCACGCCAAGCGGCCTTGCGGCGATTGGATCTTAGCAATCCACCCAAGCGCTCAATGCAGATAAGACGGATTTGGGTAAATCCTGGCGCAGTCTGTCGTCCTGAACGGAGCGCAGCGAACTGAAGGATCTGGGCTGCGAATGGGAGAAACCTCCCATCCGACAGCCAGATCCTTCAGCTTCGCCTCAGGATCACAAAGTGCGTACCGCGCAATCGGTTCTCCGAATGCGCATCAGGCTATGCTCGGTTGAGCATAGACCCGTCCGAATGGTCGGCTACTTGACCTCGACGCGGACGTTGTCGATGGCGAGCCAACTCTCACCCTCTGCGCTGACGTTGTTGAGCTCGACGCCAAGCCTCATGCCGGCCGCGAGAGGATCATCTTGAACGGCGAACGTCAGTGTGAATTCCTGCATGGTATCCGTCAGTGCGAACTCCGCTGCGGCCACGGGAACACGGATGCCACTGAAGTCAATGTACAGACTGAGCTGCAGAGTCGTGGCCTGCCAGTTGTTCTGGGCATCCACCTTCAGCTCGATGACGTCTTCGGCGCCCATAATGAAGTTCGTCAACTGCCACACCGAAGGATCGGCGCCCTTCAGGAAGGCGGTCCATTCTCCATCGGTGGCGCCCCAGCCGGTTTCGACGCCGGAATCCACCGGCGTGGTGTCACTGTTCCAGCCGGGGATATCCGTGGCCGGCTCACCGCTTTCGCCGGCTTTCTCACCGTCCCAGGCCTTGAACTTGTCCGTGCCCGGGAACTCGAAACTGCCGTTCTTGACGATCGGCTGCTCGGTGAGCATATACGTGACCGCGTTGAGGAACATCTGTTCCCCATCCGGGTACAGGTCGTACAGACCCGCCGCTTCTCCACCGGTTACACCGTCAGGCTCGCGACTACCGCTCAGGAAGACCAGCCGATTACCGGCCAGTACGTCTTCTCCGGCTCCGCCGGCGTGCGTCAGCGTGGCGCCTGCCGTGGCCTCCGCGATGATGATGCCTCCGGCAGGACCCATGTCCGCAGATGCATCGGCAACCACGGCCAGCACGGCCACCTCGTCATCGGGCGTGTTGTTATTGATCGAGATGCCCCGCGAGATGATGGTCGGATCAGTGGGAAGCGGCACTGCGCCTTCGGCAAACGGATTGTCCATGGTGCCATCGGTCAGTGCGATCCCCGCGAAGATCGGATGATACGGGTCATTGACCGTCAGCCTGATGTCGCCGGTGGTGTCCGGCATGTCCGTGCCGTCGGTGTAGCCCATACGGCTGGACCGCAGAACGTAACCGCCCATGATGATCATGGGAGCGGAGATACCGTTCCACGCCGTGGCTCCATCGTTGCTGTAGTGGCTGCTGGAGACCGCGCGACTGATGATCACGAGATCCGCGGCATTGAGAATCGCCGCATTGGGTTCGCTATTCGTGATATAGCGCATCACGTCGTAGCCGGCCGCCTTCAGTACGTCGGTGTACCCGATATCGGACGCCATTGTGAAGCCGCCCTCATCGATAGCCCTCTGGTTGGGCGCGTCATCCGCTCCATGGAAGGAGACGAAGATGACCTGTTTATTCTTGTTGAGCATGTAGTTGATGGCATTCAGGAAGGCTTGCTCGCCGTCGGCCGTGAGGTTGTAGATGCCGTCTTTCGGGCTCTTGCTGCCGGAACCTGCGGCAAAGAACATGCGAGGGCCACCGGCGATCTGACCGGAGCCATCGTAGAATTCCACGCCTGTGTCCCACGCCGCAATAGCGACCGATCCGTCGCTGGCACGTGCGGCCAGTAAGGTTCCGTTGCCGGCATCGGTGGCGCCAATCACATTGACGTTATACTCATCAGTCAGGAGTAGTGCCTGACCGTTCGGGTCGATCGCAACACCGTCAAACACGGCATGATCAGGCGCTACTATGTCGGCCAGGACCTCCATGCTGTAGGTCTCGTTCCCGTTGACCCATTTCCACTTACTGTTGCGGGAAATATGGGCGTTGAGTGAAATTATGGGGGTGGTGACACCATTCCATTCGTTCGGCTCCGAAAAACCGGTGTCCGAATCGACGTCGTCATATTTGCCACTGCTCGCGATACGACTGATGATGACCAGATCCGCGGCATTGAGTTCGTCGACCTTGTTGGGATCCAGCTCCCACCAATACTGCCAATCCGGATTCAGGGCAATATCGTCATCGTTAGGATCGTACGGCCAGACCTCACCCCTGTAGCTGACGTCATGCCCCTGTGCTCTGAGCAGACTCACGAAGCCGACATCCGCAGGCTCATTGGCATCGAAGTCGTACTTCACGTTGTCCGACACCCAGACGATGTTGGCGGCCTGTGCGGCCGGGGCCAGGCCAAAAGCCAGCACCAAGAGCCAATATATCATTCTTCTACACATGATTGTCCTCCTTTCAGCAAAGTAATAAAGCATATGCCTACAGGGCCGGCTTAGCAGCACGCGAAATGATTCACCCTCGGTGCCATGATCCTGTCCGACCCCGCGGTACACGAAGTGGCCGTCGCACGAGATGACGCAGATCG
>CBFDDG010000626.1:0-2743 GCA_965603505.1 uncultured Phycisphaerae bacterium
ATGAGACAGACGGGCATCGTAAGGAATGTGTGGCTGGGGGTTGAGAACCTCCTGCTGCACAAGCTGCGCTCGTTCCTGACCATGCTGGGCGTCGTGTTCGGCGTGGGCAGTGTCGTGGCCATGCTCTCCGTTGGCGAGGGGGCCAGCAAGGAGGCGCTGGAGCAGATCCGAAGGCTGGGCAGCACCAACGTCATCATCTCCTCCATGAAACCGGTGGAAGACGAGGTGGCCAACACCTCGCGCACGTCCATGAGCGTGTACGGATTGACCTATGATGATTACGCCCGCATCATGCAGAGCTTCAAGACGATCACGCAGACGGCCCCTGTGAAGCTGATGCGCAAAGACGCCCGGCTTCGCGAGCGGGCGATGGAACTTCGCGTCGTCGGCACCACGCCGCAATGGTTCAAGCTTGTGCCGCGGGAGGTGCTCGCCGGACGGGTGATCTTGCCCTGTGACCAGTCGAACCAGGCCCCTGTGGCGGTCCTCACGGAGTTCGGGGCCAGGAGGCTGCTGGCGACGGAGGGCACGATCGGCCAGACGATTCGCATCGGTAGCGATACCTTTGAGGTGGTCGGGATCGTTCGGAGTGAGAGCGGTCAGGCAGGCAACATTCAGATACCGGACCAGGAAGCGGATGTGTACATTCCCATTGAGGTGACGCGTCACTACTTCGGCGACATCTTCACGAAGATGACTTCAGGCTCCTTCCAGCGAGAGAAAGTCGAGCTGCACCAGATCATCCTGCAGTTGGACGATACGGACCACGTGGAAGCCACCGCGACGGCGATCGAGGGCATGTTGAGGAGATACCACAAGAAGAAGGATTACGCTGTCAGCGTCCCGCTGGCTCTGCTCAAACAGACCGAGTCCACCAAGCGAAGGTTCAACGTCGTCCTGGGCTCCATCGCCGGCATCAGCTTGCTCGTCGGCGGCATCGGCATCATGAACATCATGCTCGCCTCAGTGACGGAAAGGACGCGCGAGATCGGTATCCGTCGGGCCATCGGCGCCAAGCGCAGGCAGATCATCGTTCAGTTCCTCATCGAAACGGTGGTGCTCTCGATGATCGGCGGTCTGATCGGTCTTGGGCTGGGCATGTTGATCCCCATGTTGATCACGCATTTCTCCGGCATGGCCACGGTCATCACCCTGAACGGCATCCTGCTGCCGCTGTTCATCAGTATGGCCATCGGCATCCTTTTTGGTCTTTACCCTGCGATGCACGCCGCCAAGGTCGATCCCATCATCGCCCTGCGACACGAGTAGGAGGGACGCGTCTCTCGGATGATAGGAACGGCGATACCCGGAGTCGGCCGCCCGAGCGGCGATCCCGTCCATCGCGTACACCGTTATCTCAGGAGCAGACTTCGTGCAATGTGCTTGCCCTGCAGGGTCTTGAAGGTCTCTTCGACGATCCGCTTTTTCTCCTCACCGGATTTGCTCCCGTGTCTGCCGGGGAAGTTGACCATCCAGTCAGCATCCCAGACCGCCTGGAACTCGACCGTGTCGATCGTATCCTTGTCCTTGGCGCTGTGGTGATTGGCGATGATGCGACAGATGTGATCGATCTTCTGCGGTTCCACGCCAAGGCCGGTCAGGATCTCTCTGGCGATGGGCGGTCCTTCCATTTCCTGATACCGGCCCGCACTTGAGCCGTGCACCTGCTTTGCCTTCGGGATCCCGATGTCGTGGAGCAACGCTACCGCGGCGATCGTGAACGCATCGCCGCCCTCAACACGCTGGATGTCACGAGCGTACTCGTACACCTTCATCGTGTGCTCGATCATGCCGGGGTTCTCGCCGAAGACCGCCTTCATCTCTTCGGTGAGACGATTCAGCCGTTCGACCGTCTCCGGCGAGTCGCGCTTCTTCCATGCTCTGAGATAGTCAATGTCGTAGGTGGACGGCAGGTCCTCGTCATTCGGCAGGCCGAACCATTTGGGCATCGTTTCGCTGTCGAAGTTCAATGTCAGCGGCTGGCGCCAGTGCGTGTTCTCCAGCCATCGGACGAGCACTCCGTCGAGGTACCATTCGATTCTGCTCGCGTCCCACGCCAGTCCGTAGACGTGGTAATCGTCCGCCAGGTTCCACGGGGCGATCCATTCACCGTGCGAGGACCAGTGCTCTTTCTCGGTCGGCGTTCGGAACACGTGCACGTTCATATTGTACTTCCGCTCGAAGCCCGGCGCGCCGCCGCCGATCTCAAAGACGTCGATCTCGGTCCATTTCTCGGGGGTGCGGTGGTAGAACCAGAACGAACTGGAGCCATGTGACTTCATCGCGCGGGCCCTGATCTCGAAGTAGCCGTACAGGACGCGGGTCTTGCTCTGCACGGCGGCGGAGGTGTACGTGTGATAGCCGCGATCCTTCGGCATCTCCGGCACTTCGTGTTTGCGCATGGTCAGGTGCAGGCTGCCGTCGGCGACTTTGACATTGCCCGGCCAGAAATACGCTGGCTGCCGACCAAGCCAACCGGGGTTCTTGGGCCACCACTTGTCCGGATCGAGCATCTCACCGTTGAATTCGTCCGTCATGAGCCCGTAAGGCGCCCAGTCTCCCGCGTTGTTCTGGTCCGAGAGCGGCAGCGCATCGGTGACGCGTTGCGGCGTGGGGCCGAGTTCGCCGTCGCGGAGCCAATGCTCCGGCCGCGCAGGCTGGCCGTAACACAGCGGAGCCGGCCATGCGTGCAGAAGCAACACAATCCAAAGTGTTGCTGTGGTCGTTCGTCGTCGCATGATAC
>CBFDDG010000627.1:0-2729 GCA_965603505.1 uncultured Phycisphaerae bacterium
TCATGTTCTGTCTCCTTCATCTACCTGCCCGTCAAGGATGGTCCGGATCCGGTCAATCTCGTCGCGGGAGATCTTCTTTTCCTCGATGAGATGTGTGATCAGCGGCGCGAACGAGCCTGCTGTCAGCTTGTCCGCGAGTGACTCCAATTGCTGCCCCGCGTACGTCTGGCGAGAGATCGCGGCCGAGAACAGATGCACGGACAGACTGCGGTCACGCTCGACATAGCCCTTGTCTTGCAGACGCTGCAGCAGTCTCTGGACCGTTCCGTGCTGCGCCTTGGTCGCATCAGGATAGAGTTGCTCGCGTATGCGGCGAGCCGTCAGGCGATCGTTCTGCCAAAGCAGATCCATGACCGCCAATTCCGCGTTGGCCAATGGAGGTTGTTTCACGTTGGCAATCCTCAATGCTCAAGTCGAATTACGATAACCTGTCGTGAAGATACGACAAGGTGTCGTAGTTATCAATGATAAATCTGGGATTTTTCTTTGATTGTTTTTCAGAAGTGATTGCGACAGCACGAGATAGCCAGATTTGACGTGGAAATCTGTGTTTTTGGGCCAGGGATCGCGGGTTGAAGGATATTCAGGCCGTTAGCTCGCGCGGTCAAATGATTTAGCCCGGAGCAGGTGAGTGCAAGACGCTGCCGGCCGTTGCAGTGGCCGACAGCGCTCGCCGGTCAGTTGCACATTTGAGCCATGAGCGTGAGCTTGCGGTCCTGCGAGAGGGGTCTGTGGCGGAGGAACAATTCGTTGCGGCTGTGCCAGAGGATGCCGGCCGCCCGGTCCAGGCTGTGCTGCTCGATTTGCCGTCGCAAATCCGACCAGCGAGACCGGCAGCACCGGCAGACATCGTGCTGTTTATCGTACCACCAGAGCTCGAATCCACCAAAGCCCTGGCATTCACCGTCCTTTATCCCCAAGACGCAATCGCTGTAGAGAAGCTGCTTGATTTGCCATCTGTCGTTTACGGTGATCCGTTTCATGGCTGGTTCCTCCATGAAGCATCGGTTCTTCACTATCTGTCGGGTGTTCTTCGGCGGCCGGCTCATTTCCTGCCGAGCCACCCGACTCATCGCCTTGCTCAGTCGCCCTTTCCTGGGTCGATCACCGCGGTGCTCTCATACTATAAAGGACGCGTGAAGCGGGAATGTTTCGCGCTTCTGGGATGAAAATCGCCAAAAAGTGATGGTTTCGGGCGACGATGTGGGCCCGCGGCAATTCCTGGTGGTTTTATTGGACTGTGCTTCACCGGGGCGGAGCAGGGCTGAACCGGGCTGATGCTCGGTCGTGGTTTTGGGGGGGTGAAATTGTGCTTTGGGCCCTGCAATAAGTGCTCTCGGCTCGCGACCAACCTAATGTGGCCGGTTAGCGGCCGGGAAAAGTCAATAGTGGGGTTGCCAAGTTTTAAGGAGTAGTACGATGATTATGAAATGGGTAAAGCTGGGTGTGATGGGAACGGTTGGCTTTGGCCTGTTGGGCGGCCTGCTGTTCGGGAAAGATGTGGTTAGTTATGTCAAGAGTTCCGCCAGGGGGGTCCGGACGGCCGTCAAGGAGTCGGTTCCCGTCGAGTTCGAGCTCAGGCGAGCGCGGGATATGCTCGAAGACATTATCCCCGAGATGCACGCCAATATCCGCCTGATTGCCCAGGAAGAGGTGGAAGTGGCGGCCCTGAAGGGCGAAATCGGCAAGGCCGGAGAGGCCCTCCAGGACGAGCAGACCCGGATCAAGACGCTGCGGATCGCTCTGGAGCAGCCACAGGCCAAGTATCACTTCGCCGGCCGGAACTACGACCGCTACGAGGTCAAGGAAGACTTGGCCACCCGGTTCGAGCGGTACAAGGAAAATGAGCTGGTCCTGGCGAGCAAGGTTCGGCTGCTCGATTCGCGGGAGAAGTCGCTGAATGCGGCCATGCAGTTGCTGGAGAAGACCCGCAGCCAGAAACGGATCCTCGAGAACCGCATCGAGGCCCTGGCCAGCCAGTATCGCCTTGTCAAGGCGGCCTCGGTCGGCTCGCAGATCCAGGTGGATAACGGCAAGCTGGCCCGGACCCAGAAGCTCATTACGGAGATCCAGAAGCGTTTGGACGTTGCCGAGCGGGTCCTGGCGCATGAGAGCAAGTTCATCGAGTCGATCCCGGTGGATACCGTCGTCGAGTCGGATCTTGTGGCTCAGGTGGACGAATACTTCGAGTCGCGCGAGGATGAGGCGTCTGACGAGAATCTCGGTGTGATCACGATGGCCGAGTGTGAACCGTCGGCTCTGTAAGGCGTGGCCTCGGGCTTGCGTTGCGAAAGACGCAGCCGGATGGTAGAATGGACAAAGGCCAGCTATACCGGCAGTCACCGGCAAGTGTAGGAGTCATGCCGTGTTAATCCTGCGGATCAGACAAGCTGAGTGTGCGTTGGCCGACGGCCGGCTGGATGAGGCCTTCGAGGTCGCCCAGGCGGAGAATATCCGACGCCACCGCCACGGCCAGCGGCTCGTCGGCCGGCTTGCCCGGGCGATCATCCGACGCGGGCAGGAGAACCTGGCCGCCAATCGTTTCGCACCGGCATTGGCCGACTGCGGCAAGGCCGAGAAGCTGGCCGGGAACACGTCTGATGTCGCCCAGCTTCGTGCGGCCGTCTGTGACGCCATGGCTCGCGAGCAGCAGGGCCACCAGCAGCAGGCGCTGCGGGTCGCCCAGGCGAAGCGGCACATTGAGAACGGCTGGCTCTCCGTTGGCGGGC
>CBFDDG010000628.1:0-2728 GCA_965603505.1 uncultured Phycisphaerae bacterium
GATTACGTCAACATCTACGGCCGGGACATCACCGATCAAAAGAAAGCCGACCGTCAGATCCGTAGACTCAACGAGCAGCTCGAACAGCGGGTACTGGAACGAACGAAGGAACTGACGGAGGCCAACAAACAGCTTCGAGAGGAGATGCAACAGAGGAAGCGGCTCGAAAGGGAGATCCTGGAGATCAGTGAACAGGAGCAGAGGCGTATCGGACAGGAACTCCACGACAGCCTCGGGCAACAGCTCACGGGCATCGCCATCATGAGCAAGGTGCTGCAGCAGAAGCTTCAGAAGCGGTTGCCCGACGAGGCCGCCCGTGTCGGGGAAATCGTACAGCTCATCAGCCAGGCCATCGATGAAACCCGCCAGTTGTCCCGGGGCCTCCATCCGGTCGCACTGGATGAAAACGGTCTGATGTCCGCCCTGCAAGCGCTGGCGACCACCACGCAGGAACTGTTCGGGATCTCCTGCGATTTCCGGTGCGACGAGCCCGTTCTCGTCGAGGATGCCTCGACGGCCGTCCATCTGTACCGGATCGCGCAGGAAGCGGTCACGAACGCGATGCGGCATGCCAAGGCCCAGCGAATTCTCATCGAGCTGCGGGCCGACGAGCGCCGCGCGATTCTCTCGATTGACAATGACGGACGGCGCTTTCCGAAAAGGCTGCCCAGAGACAAAGGAATGGGCCTGCAGATCATGAGCTACCGCGCCGAGGTCATCGGTGGTATACTGGAAGTGCACGGGGGCCCGACCGGTGGTACACGGGTCACCTGTACGTTTGATGCGAAACCGTAGAGACGGGCTCGCCAAACACGGGATTCCGCGCTTGGGGGCCCCAGACGCAGAGGGGCGAAACAGGATGCCGCGAAAGACACAGGCCAGCCTTGACCGGCGCGGGAAGCGGACGGTCCTCATCGTGGACGACCATCCCATCGTGCGCCAGGGTCTGGCACAACTGATCGACCAGGAACAGGACCTCGAGGTCTGCGGGCAAGCCGAAGACGCACACGAGGCCATGCAGGCCATTCATTCCCTCAATCCCGACATGGTCATCGTAGACATCTCCCTCAAAGACACGAGCGGCATGGACCTGATCAAAGACCTCAAGGTGCAGCACCCGGATCTGCCCGTGCTGACGTTGTCGATGCACGATGAGGCGGTGTACGGCGAGCGAGCCCTGCGCGCCGGCGCCAGGGGCTACATCATGAAGCAGGAAGCCACCGAGAAGGTCGTCACGGCCATCCGCCGCGTCCTCGCCGGCGAACTCTACGTCAGCGACGATATGGCGGCCAAGATGGTCAGCAAGATTGTCGGCGGCGGCATGCGGAAGACCGGCTCGCCCGTCGATTGCCTCAGCGACCGCGAACTGGAGGTCTTTCGCCTGATCGGAGAAGGCTTCAGCACTCGCGAAATGGCCGAGAAGTTGCACCTGAGTGTCAAGACGATTGAAACTTACCGCGCCCACATCAAGGACAAGCTCGGCTTCGAGGATGCCAACGAGCTTCTGCGGTCCGCCATTCAGTGGGTCAACACGGGCCTGCAGCGGTAGGCCAAGAGCGGCCGATGTGGGCCCTGCAACTGCTCTCGATCCCGTCAGCGACTGCAACGCCCATGCCCCGGATTCCCAGAGGCGACACATTGCCTCTCGGAGCCCCTCATACAGGCCGGCATAGGGGAAATCCCGATAGAAGAGTGGGGAATTCAGCCGATAGCAGAATCCGACCTCGCCCTGATTCCGTCCGCCCCCCCTGCTGTGTTATCCTTTGATATGCGAATGATCGCCCTGGGAAATCCAAGGACAATCGTCACGGCCGACGGTTGAGGGCACGGAGGCCCAAGCGTGGGCACGTGATCGAAAGATAGAATGGGAGCATGCAACGTTGAACGCACACGCAGAACTGCTCATGGAGGCCAGTGCCGCGGATCGTGCGGCAATCCACCCCTCCGACGAAGCCGACCGCAACCCCTCGACGACGGTGAATCCGGGAGGTGCCAGGGTCCGCGGCTGCAATAGAGCGTTCAGAAACACAAAGGTGCTCACGGCTCGACGGCGGCTCGCGGCTGGAAGATACGATTCCGATGCGTTCCTGGACAGCGCCCTCAAGAGGATTCTTGACGGACTGATCCCGTGATCCTGCGACGAATGGCGTCGTCGCAGAGCGTTCCGGCGCGGATAGGAAGGGGTAGTATGAATATGCAGGATGATGGTACGGCGTCGGTCGGGACAAGGGTCCTGGTCGTCGACGACCATTACATCATGCGACGGGGCCTCACGGAACTGCTCGGTCAGCAGCCAAATTTCACAGTTGGAGCCGCCGTCAACAGCGCAGAGGATGCCTTGGAGATTGCCCGGCGTGAGCATTTCGACTTGGCCATCGTCGATATCTCTTTGGGCCGGATGGACGGGATTGAGCTCACGGAAACACTGAAGACGGAACACCCGCACCTGATCGTCCTGATTCTCTCCATGCACGAAGAGCAGCAGTATGCCGACCGCGTCCTGCGTGCGGGCGCTTCCGGATTCGTGGCCAAACAACAGGCCGGAGAGAGGCTCCTTGACGCCATTCACCAGGTCCTCCAAGGTCAGCAGTACTTCAGCCACATATCCAAGCACCCCGGCTGATATGCGCTTTGCATGTTGCCGTCGGGAACACGCCATTTCTTCCAGATCCACCCCCTTCCGCTTGTAGACGGGGCGAACGGACGTACAATATCCATAAATCAATCA
>CBFDDG010000629.1:0-2726 GCA_965603505.1 uncultured Phycisphaerae bacterium
ACGCGGTCGTCAAGGTCGGTCATGTGATCAGGGACCTGGCCCATCGCACGGAGAACGGCGTCGGCTGCGCCAAGCTCGCCGTATTCGCCAACGTTCCGGAGGACAGCCCCTTCATGGCCGGCGCGCATCACGGCATCGGCGAGCCCGACTTTTCCCTGAACGTCGGCATCTCCGGCCCGGGCGTCGTGCGCAGCGTCGTGGCCCAGAACCCCGACTGCGATCTGACGCAGCTATCCGAGGTCATCAAGCGGACCGTCTTCAAAATCACACGCGCCGGCGAGTTGATCGGCCGGGAGTTGGCCGGCCTGATAAAGGTCGATTTCGGCATCGTCGATATCTCCCTGGCCCCCACGACTTCGACGGGTGATTCCGTGGCGGAGATTATCGAGGCGATGGGCGTCGGTCGCATGGGCTCGCCCGGCACCACCGCCGCACTGGCCTTGCTGATCGACGCCGTCAAAAAAGGAGGGGCCATGGCCTCCGGCAACGTCGGCGGCCTTTCCGGCACGTTTATCCCCGTCAGCGAGGACGCCGGCATGATTCGGGCCGTCCGCTCCGGGGCCCTGAGCCTCGACAAGCTCGAGGCCCTCACCAGCGTCTGCTCCGTGGGACTGGACATGTTCGCCGTGCCGGGCGATACGCCCCCCGAGACCATCTCCGCCATCATCGCCGACGAGCTGTCCATCGGGATGGTCAACAACAAGACGACCAGCGTGCGCATCGTCCCGGTCCCCGGCGCCAAGCCGGGGAGCATCGTGCATTTCGGCGGCCTGCTCGGCTCCGCCCCCGTCATGAAAGTAGCCACAAAATTCGCCTCCGCCCGCTTCATCCACCGGCGAGGGCGACTCCCCGCCCCAATCCTCGCCCTGCGGAACTGACGGCGGCGAGTCCGCCGCCCGAAAAAACCGCCCCATTCTGCAAAATTCCGTCCGAAAAACATGTTGACAGGGGTATTCGTTTCGCGATATACTGCTTGTGTCGGGTTTTGTACGTTCTTCGAGTTGACTTGCCAGCCTGCGTTGCCGGGATGGGAGGATACGGATGGCCAAAAGAGGGCTGACGCTGATCGAGCTGCTGATTGTCCTGGCTGTCATCTCTCTGCTTCTGGCGCTGTCGTTTCCTGTGCTGCTGGGGGCCAAGAACCAGGCGCAGGGGGCCGTCTGCCTTCAGAACGTCAAGACCCTCTCGCTGGCCTGGCTGCTGTACAAGGACGACAACGACGACAGGCTGGTCGGGGGCCACGTGGGCAAGTACGCCTATGACTGGGTTCAGCGGCCCACGGGCGCCGGCACCTTCATCGAGCAGAAGAAGGAAGGAATACGCCAGGGCGCGCTGTTTCGCTATGTGGGCGGCAGCGTTGGCGTCTTCCGATGCCCCGCCGACCAGAGGAAACTGGTGCCCGGTCAGGTCGCCTTCCGCAGCTACTCGATTCCCGGCGGCGCCAACGGGGAAGGATGGCAGGACACCTACAAACAGGTAGAGAAGTATTCTGAGCTCTCTCAGCCTGCCACCCGATACGTGTTCGTGGAGGAGGCGGATCCGAGAGGCTGGAACCAGGGCTCCTGGGTCGTCAACCCGCTGACCGAAACCTGGGTGGACCCGTTCGCCGTCTGGCACAGCAGGACCAGAAGTACGCTCGGCTACGCCGACGGGCGCGCGGAAATACGCCATTGGGTGGATAACAGCACGATCGAGATGTCAAGAAAACAGGAGTTCTTTTACCCGGTCCCCCAGGGTGAGGGCGGGGACTTGCGATATATGCTGAGCGGCTTCCCCCAGAAAACCGCAGAGAAACCACCCTCACAGCAAAGCAGCCGCCGGGCTTATTGACAACGACCGGATTTCTCAGGCTGCTATCGTGTCCTGGAGTACACTTCATCGAAGTGGGTGGGGAACAGATGCACCGAATCAGGCATCTCTTATAAGAAGGGTCAATATCGTGTTATGTCCGGCGGATCTTCCTTCGGAAGGTCGAGTCGTCGAAGCCGGGATATGAGTGCCACAATGGAAAGGAAAGGAATGAGACCGAGAGCGTTCACTCTCATTGAGCTGCTCGTTGTGATTGCCGTGATTGCCCTTCTGATGGCGATCCTGATGCCCTCGCTGCAGTTGGCGCGGGACCAGGCCAAGCGTATCCACTGCGTCAGCAATCTGAAGACGCTCACGCTCGGCTGGCTGATGTACAAGGACGAGTTCGACGGCAAGATCGTGCCCGGCCACACAGGCCGGCGCACCGACACGGAGGTTGGCTGGCGCAATCAATTACAGTGGGTGGACGAGCCGCCCGCTCTCGACTCGTCTTGGGCGCTCAAGAGAGAGGCGATCGGACGTGGTTTGCTTTTCAATTATGTCGGCGATGAAGTGGACATTTATCGCTGTCCGGCCGACCGGAGAAGGGAGAGTTCCGCATTGCCTGTGGCCTTCCGGACCTTTTCCGTCGCCGGCGGCGCGAACGGTGAGAGCTGGGATTCGTATCATAGAGCCACACTCTATACCGAAATAGAACAGCCGGCGACGAAATACGTCTTCGTGGAAGAGATGGACACGCGCGGCCTCAACCGTGGCTCCTGGCAGATGAACCCCCGCGACAAAAGCTGGACGGACCCGGTCGCCATGTGGCACAACAAAAAGAGTACGCTCGCGTTTGCCGATGGGCACGCAGAGATGCACACCTGGCAGAGTCCGAGCTTCATCAACTGGAATCTCAAGTTCATGAATGAGCCCGG